>JAFDZJ010000339.1 GCA_018266965.1 Bacteroidota bacterium | reverse complement strand
GAACGCATGTGTTGGAACAATTTAATGAAAAAATACTAATAATCGCTGGAAAACATGACAACGCAGTGGATACAGTTGCCATGATGAAAAATCTACCAGAGAGAAGCAATATCAAATCTTATATCTTGGATTGTGGACACAGTGGACACTGGGAAAGACCTACTATCTGTGCGGAAATCATCAATATAGAACTACTAAAACACTTGCCGAAAAAATTAGTTTTGTAATAAATCTCTAAAACTTTGCGATACTAATATACCCTATGTTAAATTAAAAAACTCATTTGTTTTAATCGCAAAGACGCAAAAGTAGGCTAATTGCTTTAGGAAATAAAGTTCGCAAGGTTGTAAAATCTACGATTTTTTATAGTTCTCTAAAACCACACAATTGTCGTTAAGTGAAACGATATTGCGAACCTAAAAAAGATACAAAAATTTAGAATTAAAATTTAAACAATCTTTAATCAAAATTTATTTCTACAACTTTTTCTTTGAAATCATTAATGGTTTCTTCCAAACTCTTCATGTACTTTCCACCGGCAGCATTGATATGTCCTCCACCATTGAAATATTTTCTAGAAAAGGCATTACAATCTACATTGTCTTTGCTACGGAAAGAAATTTTTATAAAATCCTCAAATAAATCTTCCATAAAAAAGGCTGCCATTTTTGTTCCACCGATACTCAATCCATAATTTACAAAACCTTCGGTATCTCCTTTTTCAAAACCAAATTCTTTCAACTCTTCTCTTTTCAGACTCAATATAGCTACTTTTCCATCGGCAACCACCTCCAATCTGGAAAGCACCAAGGACAAAAGATGTAATCTAGAAACCGAATTGGTATCCCAAGTATTAGTAGAAATAAAAGCAGGATCCGCTCCGGCCTCAATCAATTTTGCAGTAACCAAATGGGTAGTTGCACTTGTAGAGCGAAATCTGAAACCTCCTGTATCGGTCATTATCCCACAATAGAGACACTCGGCAATATTTTTATTAACCAAATTTTCTTTACCAAGAGCTGCTATAAAATGATAAACCATTTGACAAGTTGCAGGAACAGTGGTATCCGAATAAACATAGTCGAAATAGTCAGGTTGCTGGTGGTGATCTATCAATATTTTTTTTGCTTTGGCATTTTGTAGCCAATTCCCTACTCTATCTCCACTCCTAACAGTAGCATTGAAATCGAGAAGGAAAATTACATCTGCATTTTCTATAAGTTCCGCTGCTTTTTTTCTTTTGTAATCCGCAATGGTAATCTGCTTGGCTTCCGGCATCCATTTTAGAAATTTGGGATAATCATTGGACACCACAACTTCCGGAGAAAGTCCGTTGGCAACAAGAAAATGCTTCAATCCCAAGGAACTGCCAATAGCATCTCCATCTGGATTGTAGTGGGTAACTATTACAATATTATTGGTTGGAATAAGTAACTTTTGGATTTCTTCCAATTCTGTTGAGCTGAACATGATAAATAATAATTAAGTGGGGCAAATATAAAACTAAAAATTGAGCATTAAATTTAAAATTAAAAAATAAAGAACAATAAAAGTTTGTAGTTGTAAAAAATATCTATATATTTGCAACCTGAAAAATTAATAAAGTTATACACTAAAGATATACAAAAATGAGCAAGAGAACATTTCAACCGTCCGAGAGAAAAAAGAGAAACAAACATGGTTTCCGTGAAAGAATGTCAACACCAAACGGTAGAAGAGTATTGGCAGCAAGAAGAGCAAAAGGTAGAAAAAGCCTAACAGTAAGTTCTGCAAGAGCTAAAAGATAATTACTGTATCTTTTATACAACCAAAATATATGCTTGGAAAAATTTTCCGAGCATTTTTGTTGTTAAATTTTTCTAAAAATTTAGGCACTTCAATTAGACTTTGCGAATTTTGAAAAATATAATATCGGCACAACTAAATATCTTAAAAAAAAGTTGTACAAATTAAATTTAGAACTACAAAATGCCACATACACACGAATCGGGAGAGACAATCATCAGTCTGCAAAATGCAACTATTGCTCAAAAAAAAATTACCATACTCCAAGATGTAAATCTTAATATACAAAAAGGCAAGTTCTGCTACCTTATTGGTAAAACTGGTAGTGGAAAGAGTTCCTTGCTGAAAACGCTCTATGGACACATTCCTTTGGCTGGTGGTAGTGGAAAAGTAGTGGGGTACGATTTGTCCAAACTAAAATCTTCCGAAATACCGGGATTAAGGAGAAAATTGGGAATTGTATTTCAGGATTTCCAATTGTTGAGCGATAGAAGTGTAGAGAAAAATCTTTCCTTTGTCCTACACGCAACAGGTTGGACAGACGAGAAAGGAATAGACATCCGTATTACCGAGGTATTGGAAAGTGTGGGTATGAAAACAAAAAAACACAAAATGCCGCATGAATTGTCGGGAGGAGAACAACAAAGAATTGCTATCGCAAGAGCTTTACTCAACCATCCGGAATTGATATTGGCAGACGAGCCTACCGGAAACCTAGACCCAGAGACATCCAATGATATTATGAGTCTTTTGAAAAG
>JAFDZJ010000338.1 GCA_018266965.1 Bacteroidota bacterium | reverse complement strand
CTTTGAATTTAACGACTTTCTCCACTTCGGATTTTGTCTGTCCATAGCAATCACCAAAACTTAAAAGTCCAATTAGAAGTAGTATTGTTGATGTTTGCATGGTCGTCATAAAATGGCAGCTAACGCCCGGGTATTGCCGAAGGCGTGGTGTTTTTGCGCTAACGCTCAACAGAAATACCGAAGTTTAAATTTAGTAAAAATGTTTCATAGTTTTCCGTCAGCCACGCTTTTGGCAATACCATGTTATGTGCAGCCCTTTATTTAATCGTATTCGGGTTCAGGCAAATCAAAATATTCGCCTTGTGTGTTGTCTAATACGTTTGAAAGCATTTTGAAATTTTCATCAGTTGGTTTCAGTTCAATGTATTTATCTACAATACTTCTGTGCTTATAGATAATAAAAGTATTTTCAACTTCGGGGTTTATCTTATTTAAGTTGGCTTCAGTTCCTTTGTCAGAAAAGGAGGGAACGAAAGTTAAAGCGGTATTTTTAAGATTTAATTCGTTGCCTAAATTTTCTAATTGTTTTTGTCGTTCGGTTTTGTTGTAATTCTTGTCATTTCCGTAAACAAAATAAACTTTCAGATACTTTTTACGTTTTTCACTTTCCTGTTCTAAAAATTGCAACCATTTTTTTATTTCTGTCCAATTGGGATTATTGCCAACGAAATAAATTATTCCGTGATAGCGTCCGTACTTACAAACCGGGCAGGTTTGTGTTCCTTTGTCTAGCCCAAAGGCGTGAAAAGGAATAAATGAAGGTTGGTCTTCTCCAATATGTAAACCTGATTGTTTTGTATCGTTTGTTTTCTTTGGATAATTGGGAATGTTTAAACCGAGAACAAAATCGTGTTCCACAATTTGCAAACTGTCTTTTAATAATATTCTTGCAATTCCGCTTCCTCCGCGATTTTCAAAAGGTTTCTTTTTCTTTTTTATATGGGGTAAAAGCAGTTTGTCATCATCAAAATAGAGGTCATCTGTCCAATATTCATTTTTTACAACAGGCTCTTTTATCAGCCAGTGAATATGTGCCGGTTCGCTACCATCAGGATAAGGTGCTGGACGATTAGTCTTTATGGTGTATTTTCCGTTGGCATCTGTTTTTACCCAACCACGAATATGTCCGTGTCGTGTTTGGTTTTCGGGTTTGTCGTTTCTTGTCGAATAATAACCATCATTATCGGTATGATGATAATAAATGATAACATTTGGTGCAGGTGTTTTGCCGTCCAATTGAAAAGCCGTTCCGGTTACTATTAATTTTTGCCCTTTTTCATACCAGCCTGCACTTGTATCTGTCGAATTTATATTTTCTGGCATTCCAAAGTAGATTAATTCACAATAACCTTCCTCACATTCGCCCCCAACTCTTTCTGTGGAACTTTCAGTTGTAGAAAGTGAGGTGTTGTTTTGATTTTGTCCGTTGCAACTCATCAAAAATGAGGACAAGACTAATGCTGATAAAATTTTCATATTTCAAACTTTTTTGCAAAGATTGAAACATAAAGTGCTGTTTTTCAAATGAAATGCAGTAAGATGAGTTTATTTTGTGGTAAGTTGATGAAAAATTAATTTGAAATTTTTCGCATAACTGCGACTTAACCGCAAAATGGTGTTATTGATAAGTGTAACATCATAATCGCCGTTTTGGCGGGATTGGATAGATTCAATTTTTGAAAGATTTACAATATGGGATTTGTGAATACGGACAAATTGTTTTCCATCTAATTGCGTTTCCAAAGATTTCAATGTTTCGGTATGCAGGTATTTTTTTGAGGAATGATAAATGCTGATATAAGGCGAATTTGCCGAGAAATAAAGAATATCCTCAACTTGTAAAAATATCTTTTTGTTATTACTGTCGGCAACTATAATTGAAGTAATAAAATTTTCTTCTTTTATTTCAACTTCAATTGTTGTAGATTCTTCCCGACTTTTCCTTTTTGAAAAAACAGCAAACGTAACCAAATAAATAATAGCTGTAATAATAAAATAGTTTGACAGACTGAAACTGAAAGTTTGCCAGTAGGAAAAAGTATGATAATAAAAGATTTCAGACAAATTCCAAACCAATGCAGGATAAGCAAACTGGTGCATTATAATAATCGAACTTATAAAAATAAAACTCAATCTTATACTCCGATTGCTTTCCATAAATTTTGTAAAAACCAACAGCAAAGGAAGAAACAGTATCCAAAACGAAACACTAAACAGTAAAGCTTCCGAAATATAAAACGAACTGTTCCGGAATAACGTAAACAAGAAATCCAATACTATGTTCGCAAAAATAAATAGCACAATACAGAAGATAATTACAAAATTCAGCCTCCGTTTGTTTTGAAAAATTTGATATGTATGCTGTATTGTCAAGTTGTGTTTATTTATACCGGTTGTTCAAATAGGGTTGCACATAACGGTTTGGGTATTGCCGAAGGCGGGGATCTTTAGCACTAAAGTTCAATCGAAGAACGAATGTTGAGCCTTGCACAAATGCCCAATCGGAGCCGTTCAGCCCCGCTTTTGGCAATACCTTGTTG
>JAFDZJ010000337.1 GCA_018266965.1 Bacteroidota bacterium | reverse complement strand
CCAAAGATTGATAAGGACCTTATATTTACAAGTGCTTCAAAACCATTTAAGTCTTCAATTTCATTATTATATAGGCTTACTTCTTCAAGTGTTTTGAGATTTTGTATATTTTCAACATTGGTTATTTTGTTACACCCTAGATTTAGGTGTTTTATCACCCGCAATTTTAAATCAGATATTTCTGAAATACTATTGTAATCTAGTCTAATTGATTCTAAGTTAGGGAAGTTGTTTAAAAAGTTAAGGTTTGAGATTTTGTTGTGCTCACCTGAAAATTCTAATAAACTAGGGTTAAAAAAGTTGAAATTAATTTCGGTTAGATTATTCCAACCCAAATCCAAATATTTTAATTTAGTTAATTGCTTAATGCCGATAACATCTGTTAATCTTTCGTAATCATTCTCATAGTATCCATCGGCAGGGTCGTTATTGTAAAAAACTCTTTCAATCTTTAAAATATTTTCTATTTCATCTTTTGATAATTCTGGTATTTGGGTTGAATTTTCTAAAAGACTTATTAGATGCTCATAGTTTTTAAATTTATAGCTATTATAAAGAATTATTTTCCAAATAGAATTTAAACTGTTCCACCAATTAATTGGATTTGATAATTGCAAATCGCTTTCGGTCAAGATTTTTTCAATTATTGCAATTGAATTTCCTAAACGAACAAGTCCTTTAGAACCTAAAGGGACTAAAGAATTATTTGTATTATCTTGTATTTTATCCTGCATTATTCGCTGATGATAATTAAAACAAATCTGATGCTCTGTCAGATTGGTTGCTATTTTGTCCGCTATATTTTTTACCAAGATAAGTTGCAATTGCAGAGGTTAATTCTACAACTAATTCTGCTTCTAAATATTCGGGTGCTTGCCCTTCTTGAAGATGCCTTCCCTGATTAGAGGCAAAGCCCCAAATTTTTTCAATTGCACTGTCAAGCGGTTTTGGGACAATGTTAGGATGTTTCTCTATTATTTTACCCATTGTCAGTTTTCTATCGCCTGTAATTTCTCGTGAAATACATTCCAAACAAGCAAGTGAATGCTGAATAGCTCCAGTAATATCTGGTGTTGGTCGTCTTGAAAGGTCAATTATAGCTTCCCTTATTTCTGTTTTGGCAGTATCCAATTTTGCTACTTCCAAAACTTCGACTACATTTTTTACTGCGGTTTCAAAAACTTCGTCACCACGAGTCTCAATTTGGTTTTCATTTATTTTCCAACCTATCCCATTCATTATAAAAAACTCGTTTATTTCTTCTGAAAAGTTCGTTCTTTCCTTTGTGTTTAGTTTTTGTAGAATAAGTTCAATAATATCATAAACAAAAAACCAGTCGCAGTTTTCTAAGTGTGATTTTATTTCATAGTCAATATTTGGAAATTCTGTCCAATTACCTTCAGGTACAACTTTCAGAACTTTACAAACTATTGGCAATAAGTCTGAAGGTTGTTTACCAAGGTCATAGAATGCAATAGGCACAAAATCTCTTAGACCTTTTGGTGCGTCTTCTCTGACTGTTATTTCCTTCTCATTTAATGTGAAGTGTTCTAATCGCTTTGAAAATGTCTTTTTATCTGTCATTTATGTAGGTGTCGTCTGTTTTTAAAATGGCTGGTAACGGTTTGGCAGCTTTGCGAGGGCTGGGAAATAGAAGCACTAAATTTCAATTTAGCACTACTGCTGAATAGAAGTACAAATGTTGAATTTTGCACTTCACCCCAGCTCTTGCAAAACTGCTCGTTAGCGGTTCGGCTTTCTTTTCTGTCGTATGTTTTTGGCTGAATATTCATTGTCATTACTGAATTGTCGCAATGTAATTTTCAATTTCTTCACTTTCTCCAAAGGCAGTTGTTGGGTTGTTGAATGGTGGTCTGTCAGAGTTTTGTGGACTTAAAATCTCTCCGTTTTCAACTTCGTTCCCGTAACTTTCGGTTTTTCTAAATTTACCTTTTCCTCTAAAATTTAAAATGACTGCTTGAACTCCTGCAATGATACATATTTGAAGTCCGGTTTCTTCACTTTCAAAAAAGTCATTTTGGTTAAGTCGCATACGAACAGTTTTTCCTTTCAATAAACTTTCAGGACAGTAACCATTCCACATATTAGAAATTTTTGGTTCAGTCATATTTGTTGCTTTTAAGTTGTTACCGAAAGTAAAAAGAAAGAGCTCAATATTTTCCCCTTCTGTTTCAATTTTGTTCGCAAGATGTCGTGTTAGTTGTAAATATTCAAGATACTTTTTCTCAGCATTGTCATATCGTATGTTACATATCTGTTGTAAGTCAGAATAACATTTATTCGCAAAAACATCAATCAGTCGTTGGTCAAGAATTAGGCAAGGGTTGTCATTGAATGTTATATTGAAAAAGTAAAGTAGTTTGCTATAAGTCGAAAGTCCAAGTCCCTCAACATTTTTAAAAGTTGCTGTCAATTTGTTGAAGTCAGTTGTTGTCGGGTGAGCATTTTGTTTTAAGTTCAAAATTGCATTTTCAATGATATCAATATGTTTAAGAATATTTACAAAATGATTTCCACGCATTCCTGCTGTATAACCCCAATAAATTGTCTTGATAATTACTTCTCGTGGTTCATTCGTTTCAAAAATATCTTGACGGCTTATTGTCAAAGTTTTGTTGTCATTAAACAACTTGTCATTGAATTTTTTTAGCCATTGAATTTCACTTTCTGCTTTTGTCCAGGTCGTCCGCTTTGTAGTAAAACATTGTTGTCTTACAGGCAAGTTTGAAATTAGTATTTTATAACTCTCAATTTTCATAGGTGTCGTTTTTTAAGCTGACCGCTAACGCCTAGCAGCTTGGCCGCAGTGCGGGATTAATGGTTAAACTTTTTCTATTATCACTACAAAAAGCCATTGCTTTTTTATGCAACTAAATTAAGAAAAATAGTGAAATAAAAAAGCTATGGCGGATAAATGTTTGAAATTTTTCTATAGGTAATTTCCCCCGCATTGCGCCAAACTGCTTGTTGTGCGTTCGGCATAGGTTTTAATACACTAATTTTTTGTTATTCAATTCTACATTGAAATTTACTTTCGCTCCTAAAGCTTCAAAAACTTTCATAATAGTTTCAAATCTTGCATTTTTTACACT
>JAFDZJ010000336.1 GCA_018266965.1 Bacteroidota bacterium | reverse complement strand
CAACAAAGTGGTAGATATTGTGTTTTTTAGCCCATTCTGCAGATCTAAAACCCGCATCAATCGCCATAGCGGTAAATTGTGATTTGCCAATTTTTCTTTCTACAAAAGGTCCGATTACAAAGGGTCCAATTCCCAAATTAATTTCCGTAAGTGCCAATGACGATTCCTCGGTTGCAAAGCAATAATCTGCTCCACAAGCCAGTCCTACTCCACCTCCAGTTGTTTTTCCTTGCACCCTCACAACTACAATTTTACCACAAGTCCTCATTGCGTTTAGCACTTTTGCAAAACCACCGAAAAATTTTTCCGAAGTTTCCAAATCTGTAATTTCTAAAAGCTCATCAAAACTTGCACCAGCACAAAAAACTTTTTCTCCTGCGGATTTTAGCAATATTGCCTTCACTTCTTTTTTAGCTCCTTGTTCCAAAATGGCATGAGCTAATTTTTCTAAAATAAAGCCAGGCAAAGAATTACTTTTTGGCGTTCCGAATTCTATTTCGGCGATATGATTTTTGTGTTCTATTTTTACAAATGAGTCCATTATTATATTGATTTTTGAAAGTTTAAAATTACGAAATATCTCCAATATAAAAGAGTCCCAAACATTCCTGATTGTCTTGTAGATTGAAATAGTCTTTTAATTGATGGAAAATCGGGTGCGAACTCCAATAGCAACCAACTTGGTTGGCAGTACAGGTGAGGTACATATTTTGAACAGCCATAGCAACAGCTGCAATTTCTTCCCACTTGGGAACCAAATCACTGTATTGAACTATTATTGGGATAATGGCTGCTGTTACGCCGATTTTGTTGGCAAAATCATCATATTTTTTTTGCAAAAACAAATGTTCCGGGGTTGTTTCTTTGTATTTAGATTGTATTGCTTGGCATAGATGTGGTAAATTCTCTTTAGAAATAATTGTAAATCTCCAAGGTTTGGTTTTTTTATGATTTGGAGCAAACTGTGCAGAGGCAAGTATTTGATCCAAAATATCTTGGGAAACTTCTTTTCCTGAATAATTTTTGGGATATATGCTTTTTCTGTTTTCAATTATTTCTTTAAGACAAGATTGGGAGTCCATTAACTAATTTTTTTACAAAGGTAGTAAAGACGGGAATATTGGTTTAGTTTAATGAATAATAATTTTTATAATTAATGAGGAAACAAAAATATAATTCAACCAAATACAACCTTACTTGGTCATTATTGAAGAATAATATACGGATTAATATTCAGTTTTTGATGGATATTCTTGGCAACCTGTAATGTAGGTTCACTTTTCCCCGACAAATATTCGCTGACACGAGAAGAAGAAACCCCAATAATTTCCGCCAATTTTGCCTGTGTGAGATTCATCTCGTACATACGGAGTTTAATAACATCAATTAAAGATGGTGTTTCAATCGGATAATGTTCGGTTTCATATTCTTCCACCAAATCCGTCAAAAGGTCAAGTTCAATATAATTAGGGTCAGTTGGAAGCGTATCATCATCTACAATATCCATCAAACCATTGATTTTTTTTAAAAATATTTCGTATTGGTATTCGGTTTTTATCTGTGCCATAATATTTTACTTTTTAAACTGTTTTACAATCAATTTTATCATATTCCTTATGCGTTCCAATAAACCTTATATAAAGAATTTGCGGAGTGAAAAGGATTTTTGCAACCAGCCGAAAATCATTTCCTTTAATGTTAAAAACATACCTTTTGTCCCCGACAAAATCTACACTGTTAATATCTTTTTTAATATCATTCAATCCTTTCCATTGAGCCGATTTGCTTATCTTGTACCAGTTTTCCAATGCAGTTTTAGTGCTAGGATGAAGATGATAAAAATCCCTAATTGTTTTAAAAGCAACAATCCTCATATAAAAATCTTTATACAAAATTATAAAATAAATTACAAAATATAGAATAAAATTACAAAATAAAAAACATAATGAAAAACATTATCCTATTATTTAATATTTTTTTCAGCAATTTTAGTTTCCTACTATAAAAAAACAATTGATGGAATTTAACACAAATCCCATTAATATATTTTCATAAAATCATTGTAAAAATCGAAAAAACCATCGAAAAAATTCCGATGGTTTTTGTGTATAAGGATAATTAAGATTAAGCCTCGAAGTCTTTGTCGGCTTCAGCAGTAGCTTTATCGCCTTCTTCTTTGGTTTTTTCTTTATCAGCTTTTCTTTGGGATTGACCTTCTTTTACAGCATCAGCAACAATACTCAAAAGCATATCGATAGATTTAGAAGCATCATCGTTTCCTGGGATTACGAAATCTACTTTTCTAGGGTCGGAGTTGGTATCAACAATACCAAAAACAGGGATTCCTAGTTTTTTAGCTTCGGTAACAGCGATGTGTTCTTTCATAATATCCACTACAAATACAGCCGATGGAAGTCTTACCATGTCTGCGATAGAACCCAAGTTTTTCTCTAGGTTTGCTCTTTGTCTATCTACTTGTAGTCTTTCTTTTTTGGATAAAGTTTCGAAAGTACCATCTTTTTTCATTTTATCGATAGCGTTCATTTTCTTTACCGCTTTACGGATGGTAACAAAGTTGGTAAGCATACCTCCTGGCCATCTTTCTGTGATATAAGGCATATTCAGTTCCGATGCGTATTTAGCAACAACCTCTTTGGCTTGTTTTTTAGTAGCAACGAAAAGAACTTTTTTTCCAGCGGAAGTAATTTTTTCCAAAGCTCCACAAGCTTCTTCCAATTTTACTGCTGTTTTATGTAAATCTACGATGTGAATACCATTTTTCTCCATAAAAATGTATGGAGCCATATTTGGATTCCACTTTCTTGTCATGTGACCGAAGTGTACTCCTGCCTCTAGGAGGTCTTTAACATTTACTTTTGCCATGTCTTTTTTCTTTTGTTAGTTTACTTTCCGCTTTTTTGGCAATCAACTTTACGATAGAAAGGAGTAAAGTTTGGATGCTAAGCTAACGGGCAATTTTT
>JAFDZJ010000335.1 GCA_018266965.1 Bacteroidota bacterium | reverse complement strand
CATTTTCCAACCAACTTGATGCTTCTCTAAAATTATTAGCATTTGACAAGAAACTTGTAGTTAATCTTTATGCTAATGATATTTTCAGTTCTAACAGACCTATTTATACAACCTATTCTAATGGTATAAAAAATTCCTTTAGAAATTATTATGACGAACGATTTTTTAGATTATCTGTAATTTACAGTTTTGGAAAGCAATTTAACAAAGAAAACCGTGAAATTAAAAATAGTGAGGAATTTAACCGAACTAATTAAAATATTCTCGCAAGGATAGACCTATTAGGAATAATGTCTTTAGGCTTGTTTATTGGAGTAAGCATCTTGCTCGTGTCCATCAATACGGTAGCAAAGCTAATAAAATAAGCTCCATCTTTTTCTTTGAATTTATATTTTCTGCTTATTTTTTATTCTTTTGGGTGAATCGCCTATACTTAGGCATTTTACTGTTAAATTGGAAGAAGCCTAAATTTCATTTATTACAAATTTTTATAACTCGGTTTTTACAACAAAAGCCGAGTTTTTATTTTTTAGTTACTGCAATGCTATCCAATAATTTTCCTAAACTATAAATTTTGAAATGCGTTATTTGTCCTTTGTTGTTATAGAAAATCCACTTTCCATCATAATACCAATGGAAATAATCCTGGTTGATAAATAACTTTGTAACACCAGTCTTTTTCCTTTTCCCATTAGGATAATAAAAGGTATTCAGAGCAATTGAATCTTTATAGATTTCTTTTTGGGTTAAAATTTTATTTTCATAAGTTTTCCATTTACCTATTCTATTATTTGTCTTATATCTACCGATACTGGTAAATGTTTTGTCTTGGTACACATCTTCTTCTTTCCATTTTCCTGTCCGATATTTTTTATTTTCAATTGTTATATATTTATTGTAACTCGTTTTGCATGAGATGATTACAAAAAAGACAGCGAAATAAAATGTTAAATTTTTCATTTTTTTTAAATTTTTCTCTACAAATATAAATTATTTTCTACATTTGTAGAGCAAAATATTTACTTGTAGAATGAAAACAAAACTTACCAACGCCGAAAAAGAAATAATGGAGATACTTTGGTCCAAAGAAAAAGCCTTTATGAAAGATATATTGGAGCAATTTCCTACTCCAAAACCTGCAACTTCTACCGTGGCAACTTTACTGAAAAGGATGCAGAATAAGAAATTAGTTGGTTATCAAATTTATGGAAATTCCAGAGAATATTATCCTGTAATACAAAAAAAGGATTATTGCAAAGATGAAATTACGACACTTGTAGGGAAATCATTCGGCAATTCTTTTGCTCAATTTGCATCTTTTTTCACAGATAACAGTAATCTTACAAAGACAGAATTGGAAAAATTAAGAGAATTAATAGACAAAAAAATCGACCAGTTATGATACCTATTTTATTAAAATCGATACTATGTTCGGGGATTTTGCTCGGCATATATCATGTTTTTTTGTCCAATGAAAAACTTCTGAAATTCAACCGATGGTATCTTATATTTTCCATTGTATTTTCATATACAATCCCTTGGATTTCCAATCCTTGGAATCAAGAAGTAATTGACACGCAACCAGTACTTATTATTGGAAATCCTACTTTGCAAACTGTAAAAGCCAATATTTCACAAAATTGGATCTTGGAAAATGTAAGCAATATAATATTGGTGATATATCTTGTAGTAACAGTCTTTTTGTTGTTAAAGGCTATAATTTTACTTACTAAAATTTCACAAATAAAAGGAAAAAGATTTGTCTATGACAATGCCACAATTTGCTTGAATAACGATATAAAAGGTTCGTTTAGTTTTTGGAATACAATTTATCTCAACCAAACTAATTGGGAAAATGGTAAAATAGACGAGAGAATTATTCTACACGAAAAAGCCCACTTGCAACAGAAACATAGTTGGGATATACTCTTTGTAGAGCTTGTCAAAATTATTTCTTGGTTCAACCCATTTGTATTTGCTTATAAAAAAGCTATTATCAATAATCACGAATTTCTTGCAGATAACTTCGTTTTGCACAAAACACCTCAAATACAAAGTTACCAACACCTAATACTAAACGAAATAGAAAATAATTTACAATTAACACATTCATTCAATTTTAATAACACCAAAAAACGATTTATTATGATGACAACCGCCAAAACAAAATGGACTTATGCTAAACAATTTGCAATTGTTCCTGTGATTACACTTTTATTTATGGGTTTTTCTCAACAGACAAAAGCTCAAGAAAAACAAAAAACAAAACCAAAATCGACTACCAAAACCATGGTTGATGGGAAGAAAAATTCTTTATCAAAACAATTAATAAAGAACAATACAAGTGTAGTCAAAAAGAAAACTGAAAAAACTGCTGAAACTGAAAATATAATTAAAGAAGAGGTTTTACAAAAATTAGATACTGTAAATGTTAAAATGGTAGTTGATTATGATCTTTCGGATAATTTTAAAGAGTATTCTATGGAAATTAGAAAAAAACTTTCATCAAATTTTAACACTTCAGCAATTGAACCATTAGAAAAAGGTATATTTAAGGCAAATTTAAGTTTTGTATTAGATACCAAAGGTAATATTACATTTATTAAAGTTGATGGTACAAATGAATCGTTTAATAACGAAGCCAAAAAATCGCTGCTTAAATTAACCGAGAATGGTTCTTTACAACCTATCACAAAAAATGGAATCCCAATTAATTATAGATTTAGTATGCCAATAACTATTCAATTTGATTAACCACATTGCTAATAAACTAATCCGATATTCTTGTGTTGATGCCAACTGAAAATGCTGAAACACAAGTGTGTCGGATTTTTTTATCTATCCCAAATTTAGAATAGTTTTATGAATTTTGGTTGGTAGTAGGAATGTTTGGGTCTTGTTGGTTAGTTGTATTTTCTTCTAAACTATCATTTTTCTTTTGTGCTAAATTATCATTTGCAAGTTTTTTCTTTTTAATTCGGATAATGAAATATCCGATTATCATTAACAACAAAATAAGTGGCCAAAAAGGAATTATCCAAAGAGCTACGGTGTATAATCCTGTCCATCCCTTTTGCCAAGCACCTGCAATACCTTTTTCTTCCTTATTTTCATGGTTGGGAATTTCTATAGAAGTCATGGATTGCAGATTGTTTTTATTGCCAGATACTGTAATTTTTACTTTGCACAGTTGCTCTGGTACAACCTCTTCTCCGGTAGATTCTATTGTTTTGTAACTGGGTGCACCCCAAGTGTTTTCCAATTTCGCAATTAGCCTATCGAATTGGTTGTATGGTACATTCAGGACTATTTCTTTTGAATTTTTCCCTTCGTCGTTGTTGGTTATTTCTGAAACAATAGTTGCATGGGTACTTTGCAAAATGTCATCAATATTACTAATATTGGTGTCGGTTTCAAAACTCAATCGTGCCGTCTGTATTATCGGTTGTTGATGGATTTTTTCCGATGATTTGTTAGTTTCAACTGGTTTATTTTTTGGTGCTT
>JAFDZJ010000334.1 GCA_018266965.1 Bacteroidota bacterium | reverse complement strand
TAAAGAAATTTTTTTTCTTGTCTTTTTAGAAAAGGTTTGAGCAATTAGAAAGCATTCCAAAATAAATTGTTCTCAGTCGACAGCCTTAAATTTTACGAGGATTGTCAGCCATTACACACAACGTTCTCGGGCTTTGCGTTCGGGCGGGTTTCGGAGCACAAAGTTTCAATTTATTACTAAAGTTCATTAGAAGCACGAAGCTTCAAGTTTGCACGTCAGCCCGCCTGACGCAAAACACGTGTTAGCGGTAGTTTTTAATTTGTCATTTGTTCTATTTTACCATCCTTAACTATTAGTTTTCTATTGTCATTTAGATAATAGTATTCACCATCAGGAGCTATTGCTTCATTTATAAAAACACTTGCTCCAATTGTTTGATAATTTTTGGAAACAATTTTCAGTATTTGTTTGTCTTTCGTTTCTCTATATACGACTTGGGTATGTTTATTAGAAATTTCGTTGACAGGAATTTGAAGTCTTGCTTTTACAAGAAGGTCGGATGCTTTTTTGTTATTGCTGTCAAATTCAATTGCTTTTTCAGTAAACCTTATACACTCATTAAATTTTTTATCATTTAAGAAAGCTTGTGCCTTTTCAGTAAGTATTTTACTATTCTCCTCATTACTTAATGAATTGTCAATTTCAAATTTCGCAAAGATTTTCTTTTGTTGTCCAATAATGATTAAAGCAATTGACGGAAGGAAAAAAGCAAAAAGTCCCCAACCAAAAGTTTCTCTGTTTTGTCTTTTAGCAATATTTACTACCCAAACTGTAATGAAAATTCGCAGGACTAAAGCACCAATTGATGATATAGCCCTAAACTGATTGTAAGAGTCAATGTCGTCAAACTTAAATGGTTGAAATATTATTAAAAGAAGAGATGAAACTAAAATTATGACACCAATTGTAGTTGCGTCAGTTTCCTTTAAATAAGTCGGGTCATATTTTGGTTCTGTATTTGTCTTATTTGTTTCTTGGTTTGACTTTGAATTAGTTTGTCGGCCAAATGAAAGGTTTACATTAACCGTTTTGGCTTCTTCTTGAACAAGTCCCTCATTGTTTACTAATGTTGGCTTATTTGTTTGTGATTGTTTTGTTCCACAATACGAACAAAACTGGCTGTCATCATCTATCTTATTTCCACAAGATTTACAAAACATATTTTTCTTCTTTTGGTCTGTCTAAAATTACCGCTAACGGTTTCGGGCTTGGCGAAGGTGGCGATTTTCACCACAAATGTTGATGCGGAGAACCAATGTTTGATTAACCACAAAACTGTCTGCGGGGCACTGAACCGCCACTTTTGCCAAACCCGTGTTACCAGCCGTACTTCTTGTTAGTTCGCCCATTTTCGTTGTCTTCTTTGTCTGTACCACAATGCAAGCCCAAGTAAAATTGTCAATATGATAAGACTTGGTTCACTCATTCGTTGGGTGTCTTCTCCAAGGTCTAACGATTTGTTACTTGATAAAACTTGTTCTTGTTTCTTTTTCAAAATTGTTTTTTGTGCTTCATTTTCGACCACCAAATATGATGTCACAGGTGTCATTACTTTTGAAAGAAAACTATACTTTACCAAGTTTAGCCATTCTTTGTCAGATGTCTCTGGATGCAGAATTTGAGAGTTCCATTTTCCTTGCATTGTCAATGCAGTTTGCCAATTCTTTTCTTTAATACTTTGGTCATTAACTTTAAATAAGTCATTTTTTAGAATGATACTTGGCTGATTGTTTTTTGGCAAATAGAATTTTTTGTTTTCAAAATTATATTCTAAAACAGTTTGGTCAAACGTATATTTTAAAGTGTCTGCAAGCGGTTCGATTGGGTTTGATGTCAATGAATGAGGTTGAAGGTTTCCATTTTGATTTACGAAAAAGAACAAGTCGCTTTCGGGGAAAGTCATTTTTAAGTCCGAAAAATCTTTTCTCAAGCGATTTAAAACGATGATGTTTGGAGCAATTACCAAGAAGTCTTTTGACAATGTGCTGTCGGCTTCATAGAGTTTATGGAAATATGACCAAACCAAAGTCAAGCCCATAACTTTCGTCTTACCTGCACCTGTCGCCATTTTTACTACATATCGAGTCCAGTTTTCGTCAAACATACCCGTGCTGATACGACCTGATGAATCAAACTTCATCAATTCGTATTTGTCTTTTGCGTTGGCTATTTCATACAGATAAACGATTGATTCAATGGCTTCACGTTGAGAAAAGAAAAAACTGAATTTTGTCTGTCCGATTAAATGCTCTTGGTTAAACCAAAAATTCAAAAGTGATTTTGTCGTTTCGGATGCACCTGCATAATTTTCGTCACGCCATTTTGCAACTGCAAGTCTGATTTTATAAACCAATGGTGGCAATAGCTTTTCATAGGCGTTTTGAAAAGCGTCCATTTGGCTTTGTGTCGGTGCCCACCTTTCGTTGGGAGACAATATTTTAAACGGGTCTGAAAACTTCATTTATTTTTTATATGTATCGTTCAAAGTTAATATTTCTGTCTGTGTGATGGCAAAAAACGGCTCTTTTGCAAGCTTGGGTTGTGCGTTGGTTTGTGCGGCTTGCAAATGTGCCGTTTGCGGGTCGGCATAGAATTTCAAAATTTTTGTGCGTTGGGAAAAATTAAAACACAGAAGGGTCGGCAATGAGTGTCGGCTTACTCGTTGTCCGTTTGTTGTATCGTTTCTATGTCTGTGTTCACCTTTCAAAATGATTTACTTTTTCAGTTTTCCTTTCCGTTATTTTCTGTCGGGTCGCTGTTTTTTACGCTTGCACACAACGTTTTCGGGCTTTGCGTTCGGGCGGGTTTCGGAGCACAAAACTGTCAACCTGCACTGAACTTGAATAGAAGCACAAAACTCCAAGTCTGCACGTCACCCCGCCTGACGCAAAACCCGTGTTAGCGGTTCGGTTTTCTTTATTCATAGTTTGCATTGTCCCAAATTAATAGTCCACCAATGTTGTCTATATTCAGTTTCTCGTC
>JAFDZJ010000333.1 GCA_018266965.1 Bacteroidota bacterium | reverse complement strand
TTGAAATAGTGAAGGTGCTAAAATTAGTAATGAAAAATACATGTTGTGGTCTTTTGCTAACTTATTTTCTTTTACGATAAAATATTCTACATAAAGAGTTATAAATGAAGATAGTGTAATGAATATTAACTGTTGTAAAGTTCTTTTAGAAAATAATTGATTAAGACTAATAAACGCAAATCCAAAAAAAAGTCCATTTCTGAAATTTGTAAAATAATGTAAATAAACATCAAAAAAACTTTTTATATAATCATTTTTTATAGCCAAATAATAATAAGTGTCTCCAAAAACACCTATTATATAAAGTAAAATAGCAGTAATATAGGAGGTAATTCGCAAATGAAGTTTATAAAAAATATATGATAGGGTTAGTCCAATCATGAGTGCGGGTAGAAACCAAAGATGTCCATAAGGATTAAGAAAAATATGTCTTCTTAAAAACATCCATTCTCTTACTAATGGATTTTCTACATTTATATACTGTTTGAAAAAAAAATATATCCCATAGATTATTGTCCAGCCTAGAAAAAACAAGAAAATCCTTTTCAAAGTTTTCAGAATACTTTTATTGGTTAAACTATCTTTCTTTTTAAAATACAAATAACCCGATGTAATAAAGAAAAATGGCACTGCAACCCTTGCTATTCCATTGGATAGAAAGTCATGAACGACTGTTGGTAAACCCGTTTTTATATGTATGGTCATTATAAAAATAGACAAAATGAATTTAGCCAAATCAATAATGTCCAAATTATGATTATTTTTTTCCATATCTTCTTTTCAAAATCCAAAAATCCTTTAATATATTTATGGAATGGGAAATTTTCACCTTGGAACCTTCCACATCTCTCCATTCTTTCAGAGGATACTCTAATACGGAATCCGAGAATTTTGATTTTGGAATTATTTGTAATAACCTAAAAAATATTTCTACATCAAAAATCCAATTCACACTGAATTTGTCTTTGAAAACATATTGAGCGGTATCTTTATCCATTACTTTTGCTCCACATTGGGTGTCATATACATCTAACCCCAATAAGTTACTGGAAAATGTTGCAAATACTCTCCCAATGTAGTGTCGCATAATTTTCCTATCTATCTTGGAACCTATCCTTTTCCAGCGGGATCCAAATACAAATTTTTTGTTTTCTTTTTTTAGTATTTGAGAAATTTCATTGTATTCCTCTATCGATACTGCCAAATCTGCATCGATATAACCAACGAAGTTAGGATTTTTTTTAAATGCTTCTTGCATACCAAGGTAGAT
The DNA here is from genome assembly GCA_018266965.1 of Bacteroidota bacterium. Classification (GTDB taxonomy): domain Bacteria; phylum Bacteroidota; class Bacteroidia; order Flavobacteriales; family Weeksellaceae; genus Amniculibacterium. The sequence continues at coordinate 1,520 of JAFDZJ010000333.1, read as the reverse complement.
TGCTTGTGCTTTTCCGCCATTTTTGGGTGCATCTAATACCATTATTTGGTTGGGTAGTTTTTCTGCCAAATCTTGTAATACAGCAAGAGTGTTGTCTTTACTACCATCATTCACAAACAAGACCGATAGTTCCGAACAATTTTTCAGGCTCTCCAAATAGTTTTTGGTATCTATCCTAGCAGCTTCGTTGTAGCATGGGATAACAACTATATTTTCATTTTTCATTTACAATAATAGATTTTTTATGGTAAAACCTTGCGTAATAATGATTGAAGAAACTGTCTTTATCCCCGCTAATATCTTTGAATAAGAGTGTGTTGGGTAGAGTAGTATTTTTTTCTACAACAATATCATCGGATTTCTCGGATTTTATATATTCTTCTCTTTTTTGCATTTCTCTAGCAAATTGTATGGATCTCCCCGAAAACAAGTCTATGAAATTGCTTCTCAATTCATTGGGATAAATGGCAATTATCAACAATATACCGATTGGCAAAAGTCGAAAACCTGTGGACTTTTCATTAAAAACAATACTAGTATGGTCTTTGTAAACTTGCAGACTAAATATTATTGCAATCATAAAAAAGAAAACTATTGTGTTCACTGTTCTTTCTGGGGGTATTCTTCCAGTAGCATAATAACTAGGGAAAATTCCAAAACATAAAACTGAAAATGGAAAAATTACACAAATCACTATTAGTAGCCAAGGATGTATTTTTGATTTAATGATTTTTAAATTCCTTTCCCGCAATTGAGTTCCCAAATACAAAGCAATAAATATAAATATGAAAAACTTTTCCAAAGTGAAAGTTAAGGTTCTATACAAAGCTCTTACAATAGAAAATGTGAAATTGTGGGTGTTCGGATTGGTTTCAGATAGGGTTCTTACCGTATTTCCAGGAGCTAAAATAGAGGCTGACATACACGATGTACTGATGATTAGCAACAAACCAACGCTGTAATTTATTTTTTTTGTTTTAATGAATTTTAATATCAAATAGCCTACAATACTCGCATTGTACAACAACATGGTGATTTCATTGGTTCCATTTATTACTATCGCCATAACTATTAATAGTATCAGATATGGTATTTTATTACTTTTTTCTATAATAGTCCAGGACAACAGGCACAATATCAAACTCAAAGTATAGGTTATGCTTCCGGGCATCCAATAAAATTCTTGTGAAATACTGTATAGCGAGAAACAATATCCTACAAATAATACATTGGCAAAAAGCAAAGGCGATTTTGGTTGTACTATTTTTTTTACAAATAATAGTAATGAAAGATACAATCCAAGGATAATAACTATGGCAATCATTCTATAAACATAAAGTCCATATCCATTGTAGTCAAAACTACCCAGTACAATATTTGGGATATATCTTCCGCCCCAATTCAGGTAATGCCATTGTTGAAATTTCCAAAATCCCTAGTCATTCTGTTTTACAAAATAGCTGTAATCATCTGCTGAAGGTACTATAAAAAAAGCATTAGTAACAATTACTAAAACGGCT
>JAFDZJ010000332.1 GCA_018266965.1 Bacteroidota bacterium | reverse complement strand
GATTGGAATTGGAAAAGGAACTCTTCTTTTGAGATATTCAATTTAGTATAAATAACCGACATTTTTACTTGTTCTTATTTTACAAATAGTTTTTCCAATTCTTTCTCATTGGACAAGCCAGTTGATGATGATAAAATTTTCAAATTATCATCTACCAAAACCGTATATGGAACTGCCGAATTTAATTTAAAATGAATTTGTAGTGCTTCTTTTTCGGCAGGATTATTGCTGATTATCAATTGTTTCCAATTCATTTTTTCCTCCTGCAATGCTTTTTGCCATAAATTTTTATCCTCATCAATTGAAATAGAAACAAATTCTACTTCTTGTCCAAATGCTGAATGTACTTTTTTCAGCATAGGAATTTCCTGTCTGCACGGTCCACACCAACTTGCCCAAAATACAAGTAAATGTTTTTGGTGTTTTTTGTCTATAATATTGGTTTTAATATTTGATTGATTACTCAATTGTGGGACAGCAATATTTTGAGCATTAAATCTTTTTTCGTTGTAGCTATACAGATTTTTATAGGTCTTACTTTGGGTAATTTCCCCTTTGAATAAACCTAGAAATTCTTTCACTTGGTTGGCAGTAAAACTGTTTTTGTTCTCGTCTATTTTGTATAACAAATGGTATGAATAAGGATATTTTGCTAACTTTTCTTTAACAATTAAATAGGTATTATTATCAATTTTCTCAAATAAATCCCCATCAATATTAAAGAAAGCTTCGGTTTGTTTGCCGAATTTATCGAGAGGTCCAGTAAAAGATTTTATGTTATTTGGAATTACGAAACCTTCAATTGGAGAATCTTCAATGAATTTTCCGTTGATAACAATCAATGAATCTGGGTAAAATACATTTACACTCCAACCTTTTCCTTTATACAGTGCATTTGTTTTAAAATTAAATACTCTTTTAATTCCATTTTTATCAAAATGAAATAAACCTATATAGTTAGGTTCCTCATTTGATGACCATCTATGAGAGATTTTAAACTTTCCATTCACCGTGGTGCAACTATCAATTTTGTTGTCAGGTCCTTCTTCCCACAAGTACATTGTTCCATCAGGTAAATTAGGCATTATACCTTCTATAATTGTATTTTCGGTTTTTGATGATTTTTTTTTGTTTCTGTTTTCGTTACAAGATATTATTGTAAGAAACATCATCAAAATAAAGAAATATTTTTTTTTAATAACTATCATGTTTCAAAAGGTTGTTGATGGGAGTTGAGTAAACAAGATGGTAAATTTAAGCGATTTATTTTAAATTTTCTTTTAGGAAAATTTCTAATTCTGCTGGGGAAATATTTTTCTTTAATATCATCCCATTCGAGTCCAAAAGAACAGTATATGGATATGGGTTTATATTGTATTTTTCTCTTTCTTTTCCCGCAATATCTATATAATTTTGCCAAGCCAATTGTCTTTTTTGTATCATATTTTTCCACTTCGCAATGTCTTTTTTTCTATCCCCGGAAATTGCAACAATTTCAAAACCATTATCTTTATATCTTTTGTATAAATCTTTATAAACCAAGAAGCTATCCAAACAAGACCCGCAATATGTTGCCCAAAAGTCCACAAGGGTATATTTTTTTCCAAGTTTAAATTCCTTTTTGTCGTGAAGGTTTATTTTTGGGAATGATAAACCCTCTTCTATTTTGGTGGATTTTAATATTTTTTGAACGAAATATCTTCCATACATAGAGTTTTTTATTTCAGCTGACAGATTGTCAAATGCTTTCATATAAATTTCATTATTACCAGTAATCCAAGAGTGTTCATCGTAGAAATTCTTTAAATTCCAAAATAACATATAACTATCATGATGTTTTTTTGCATATTTTTCAAAATTTGGGAGAAAATTCAACGATTCTGCTTTGTAAATACTATCAACTGGCGAATATAAATCTATTTTATTAGGAAATTCTTCATAAAAAACTTTTTGATCAGAAAAACTTTTGCATTGAGTTTTTGTATTTGGGAGATATTGTTTTCTGTCTGAAATACTATCTATTTCGAAGATTAATTTATCACCAGAATTTACCGTAAATATACCGGAACCTTTAATACTATGATTTTCTTCTTCACAAGTAAAGATATAAGGTGTTGGATGTTTTTCTGTTGTTTTTACTATGAAAAAACCATTTTGAGGATAATGTTTTTTATAAGTAGTAAATCTATTGTCATCATATATATTCGACACTCTCGCAATGCTAAATTTGTAACAAGGGCTATTTATCTTAAACTGAATAGTAGCAGTACTTTGTGAAAGCACCGCTACTGGTAAAAAGACTAATATTTTTTGAATTCGGAATATTAGTTTAGCAACAAAATCATTTTCCATTTCTAAGTCTTTTTAATCTTTTTCATTGAAACTACCGACATAACTTGATAAACCAATTACACGAATGAACATAATAAATTACTTTTCATATTTTAAAATCCTTTCTTCTAATTGTTTTTCTAATCCAGTTTCAGAGAATTGATATTTTTCTGGTATTGGATAACCATTAACAATTATTTCAAAAGATAATGGTGGCAAACCAATATTTCCTCTTTGAGTATCAATATTTTTAATATCTACAAATGGATATAAACCAAAATATTGTGGAAAAACACCATATTTTTGTCTTTGATTATTAATTGTTTCGTTGAAATCTTCAAACATTGCAAAAAAGCTCTTATGTACTTTTCCCTCTTTTATTTCTTTGTTAATTAATGGCTTAAAAAAATTCCAAAAGAAACTATTAGAATCATTATACAGAGGTCTTTGATGCCATAACAGTAACCATGAACTATCCAAATAACCAAATTTATTTGTTATTTCAATTAATTCCTTTACATTTTCATTATCAGTTTTATTTAATTGCTTAATTAATAATGTATCGGTCTTGGTTTTTATTTTGTTTTTTTCAAAATCATCAATAATATTCCTTATAAACTGGTCTTTCTCCACCAAAACATTCACATCTAAATAAGCTTGTAAGTTTTTTTTAGAACCATAAAATTTATTAAAATATATTTCATATTTACTTGGTAATTCTTTGAAAAAAACATTCTTTAAAAAAGGTTTAAACTTATTATATTCCATGATGAAATCTAAAGGAGCTTTATAATTAACGATAGCTTCCGTTATATACTGCTCGGACAATGCGTTTTCTCCATTATATAAGCTACATGCCGCAGCATCAAGTAAGTCATAGGAATTTAATGGCGAATGATAATAAAAAGCTTTTTTAAACAAATCACTAGCTTTTTTATAATCCTTTTTATAAAATTTGTATTTTGCTAGATAAATATAATTTTGACTTACAGTAAATTCCTCTTCTGGAGTTATCTTTTGTGAGTACAAACATTGGAAACAAATTAATAGTAAAATATATTTCATAATAATTAATTTTTAAAATACAAAAACTGCACACATAAATGAATGCAGTTCAATTTATTTTCACTCCGATTTTTTATGGACAATCTTTTATTACACATACGGTTATATTTTTTAATTCTTCATTGTTCTTAACGCCATCATTATTTTAGAATTGCTAACTTCTCAATATAAATTAATGATTGGTAAATTTTTATTGGGTGGGTTATTGAATTTTTCTAGAATTGAAGTTATTTTGGCATCGCTTTCTTTTTTCTGCTCTGGTGTACTTTTACTTTGATCGTAATACATAACATCGCCCCAAACATTGGTATAAGAAATATTTTGATGGGTAGGGTTTTTTACAAAATCTTGTGTTTTGTTTTCTATATCTTGCTTTTTTATATTTGGTTTGGGTATTTCTATGGCTTTTGGTTTGGGATTTTTAACAATACTTATCATTTTAAATAAATAATCTCCTTCTTCTGATATCACAGTAACAATTAGACCCGGTAAACCTTTCAAGACATAGGGGCCATCAAAAATTGGTAACTCGGTAGCGTACGATGCAATCCATTTTCTACCACCATAATCTGCAATGGATTGACGAATTTTATAATTCCCGATTTTTTCTTCTGGTAAATTAATTGGTTTCCAAGAAAGAGTTTCATCATCTTTAACAACATATCTAAATTGATTGAAATCACCAGTTATCATAGTAGTATTGTTTGCCAAATCCTTGTAAACTTTAAAATTTAGATAGGGCAAGACAAAATCCTTGGTAAGTAACGGGCTGTTTGCTCCAACAAGAGAGTCCACTTTTTTTAAATCACCATTGTAAAAAACACTTTTTTCTCCATCGGTTTGCAAAATCATATATTCTTTTTTATAAGTTTTTACATTTTCCTGTGGTCGGTACAAAACTTCGTAAGTAATGGTAAATTGTGGTTTTTCCTTTTGCAGTTTATTGTTTTGGGAAAACATAAATAATGTGCAAAAAACACCTAGTAAGCAAAATAAATTTTTCATTTTGTAATAATTTATTGTAAAAGTAAATATAAATATTCTATTTTTATTCCTCTTGCTGGTACGAGCATCTTGCTCGTTTCCACCAATACTTTAGCAAAGTAAAAAAAATAAGCTTTTTCTTTGAAATTATACTTTCTGTTTTTTTCTTATTGTTAATGGGTACGAGCAAGATGCTCGCACCAGCGATGGGAAATTTTAACAAAATTTTAACATTAATCCAAAAAATAAAACTAGGGATATTGTTCACGGAACTTTTGTAGAAGCTCGTCCAGTCCGTGCCTTTGTACAAAAACAGTTTTTACCTCTTCATACTTTGGCGATTGATAATGCACCTCGTGAAAATCCATACTTCCATTGCCTACTTTCACAATTTTCAGGACTTCTATTCCTAGTTTTTTTAGTTCATTTTTAAATTCCTGAAACTCGTTTTCTATATTGGTTTCCATAACTTTATGTTGTTTTTATTTG
>JAFDZJ010000331.1 GCA_018266965.1 Bacteroidota bacterium | reverse complement strand
GTTCAAACCGCTTGTTATCGGTCGTTCTTCTTTCAGTCGTTGTTTTGTTTGTCGTGATAGTTGTTGAAAATTTTATTCTGATTTTTCTTTGTCAGTTCGGAATATCTGCTTAAATTTGTCAAAAGTTGACAAGCCGTAAATTTGCAAAATGAAAGTCTTAAACTCCGAATTAGGTCAGTATTTAAGGGAACTTCGAAAGAATAAAGGTCAAACCTTGCACCAAGTTTCTGTCGGAACGGATATTGATTCGCCTTTATTGAGCAAGTTGGAAAGAGGCGAACGATTACCAACTGACGAACAAATAAAAAAGTTAGCGAAGTATCACAATGTTGCCGAAGCAGATTTAAAAGTGAAAGCGACTGCCGAAAGAATTATTAAAGAATACGGAGTAAATGACACAACTTACGAAGCTGTCAATTTGGTAATGGAACAAATAACCCCATACATTAAGAAATGAAACAACTGATTACAGATAATTTTGAATTGCACTTGCAAGATGCCATACAAGGTTTGTCGGCTTTGCCCGACAACTCTTTTGATTTGGCAATTTGTGACCCTCCGTATGGTGCAGCAACATCTGCAAAATGGAATTACGATAGTGATAAAAAAATAAACGGTTTTGGTGGAAATTGGAAATTGAACAGCGAAGAATGGGATTTGCTGACAGGAAACGACATTTTCAAAAGCACGCATCAATGGCTTACGCAACTGAAAAGATTAGTAAAGCCAACAGGTTCAATTTGGATTCACGCAACTTATCATAATTCGGGTTTTGTAAATGTGCTTTGTCAGTTGTTGGGTTTGGAAATTATCAATGAGGTTACTTGGTATAAACGCAATGCGTTTCCGAATTTGTCAGCAAGACGATTGACTGCAAGCCACGAAACAATTTTGTGGGTTCATACAGGCGGTGAAAAACAACGCAAATACAATTTCAACTACGATGATGTAAAAAGGGCAAAATTTGAAGGCGACAATATGAAAGAAGCCGACAAACAACTTAGGACCGTTTGGGATATTCCGAACAATAAAAGCAAAGATGAATTAAGTTTTGGCACACATCCAACGCAAAAACCATTAAGAGTTTCTGAAAGATTGTTGATGATTTCGGGTGTTAAAGGCGGAAAATTACTTGTGCCGTTTGCAGGTTCGGGAACGGAAATGATTGCAGGAATAAAATACGGAATGCAAGCCGTTGGATTTGAAACAAGCGAAGAGTATTTTGACCTTGCAAAAGAAAGATTGTTGTTTGAAGAAAGTAAAATCAAAAGCCAATTATTTGTATGATAGCAAAACCGAAAAACATAGTTGAGCCTGTTATTAAATGGTCGGGAAGCAAAAGATATGTTGCTCCCGAATTGAGCAAACATATTGTAAAACAAAAACGCTACATAGAACCGTTTATTGGTGGCGGTGCAATGTTGCCTTTTCGTCAAATTTCAAATGCGGTAGCAAGTGATATAATTCCCGAATTGGTCAATCTTTGGAAACAAATAAAAAACAGTCCCGAACAAGTTGCCGAAGAATACCAAAATCGTTGGGAAAGATTACAAGAAGAAGGACACGATGTTTATTACAAAGTTCGGGACAACTTCAATGAAACAAAGAATGAATTTGATTTTTTGTTTCTTACTCGGACTTGCGTAAATGGTTTGATACGCTACAATACAAATGGAGAGTTTAATAATTCAATGCACAAAAACCGTCCGGGAATAAATCCAAATAGATTAAGGGAAGTTATTTTAAAATGGAGTTATTTTATTCGTGATGTGGATTTTCGGAATTGCGATTATCGCCAAACTTTGGCTGATGCTGATAAAAACGATTTCGTGTTTCTTGACCCTCCGGATGGTGGAACAAAAGACCGTTACACAAAAACAGAATTTAACCTTGATGATTTTTACAATGAATTGGAACGCTTAAATTCTGTTGGTGCAAAATGGATTTTGACTTTTGACGGAACTGCTGGCAATCGTGAATACGATTACCAATTACCGCAAGAATTATACAAACACAAAACCGAAATAAAAACGGGTAATTCGCCATTTACAAAATCAATGAAAACAAGTATTGATGCGGTTTACGAATCAGTATATTTTAATTTTGAAACTGCTGTTGAATTGCGAAACAATGTCAGTAAAAATGCGGTTCAAGAATTGGCTTTTGTCTGAAAGCAAAAGATGTCCGATAGTTTCCGTTCCGTCATTTTTAAACTCAAACGCAAGAACAAAATCCAAATTTCCGTCTTGCATTTCAGTTTTCATTTCGTCCAAACTTTTGTAAATAAACGCACCACCCGAATACGCTGAAAAATTGGCAAGCGTAGATTTCTTTCCTGTGAAAGATTTCCAATCGTCTTTGTTTGGTTTGTATGCTGTCGGTGCAATTTTGAAAAGTGCTTTTACATATTCAATCAAACGGTTTCCGATATTTTCGTCCAAATCTTTTGCATTGTTTTTGGATTCAATTACCAAAAAGATTTCTTCTTTCTTGGTGTGAATTTGAATAATGTGGTCGGGGCGTTTTGCTTTGGTTGCTGAAACTCGTGGCAACGAAGTCCAACGATATTCTGTTTTGTCTGAAAAGTCAAAGTAAGAAATACCGCTCCAATCGCCACCGGGCGGATTGCACATTGATTCAAAAATATTAGACTTCGTTTGTCTTGAAAACAATGTATGAATTGCCGTGTCAACATCGTGTTCGCCATAAACTCCGCTTGGTGTTGCTGAGTTGAAAACAACTTTTACACTTTTTCGTTCTAAATCACGAGTTATAATGTTTGTCAAAACTCCGTGTTCAGAAGTTGCACTATCGGCTAAGATGTAATTGCTCAAATTCAAAACTGCTTGCCAAAGTCCGTTTCCTGTTACAAGTTTTGCAGGATTTTCTTTAAATGTTTTCCATGTTTGTTTTCCTGCTGGACCAAAAACAATCGTCAAAATATCAATGTCGTTACCGAACAACATTCTTGCAAGTGGCACAAGTCCTCTGTCGGGACGTGAATCATCGCCTCTCGGTTTGAAACCTGTAACCCAAACAATAATTAGCGGTTTGTTTTTCTTTTCAATCGTATTTGCTAACTCGTTGATTTTATCCGCAGGATAAATTTCTTTCAAAAGCGAAGCAAATTTTTTGATGTTGCCATTTGCAACAAGGCAAATAGGAATTTCTTTTGCACCGATTGAAAGCAAATTGAGTTCTTGCGTTTTGGTTAAAAGTGTTTTGAATGTTTGGGTAACATTTACTTTGTCTGATGATTTTTTACGCCAAACTTGTTTGTTCGGGTGGTTCTTAATCCATTCCGCTTTTTTCTGTCCCGATGATAATTTCAAAAATTCTTCCCATTCCAACGCTCGGAACGTATCAACTCTTTTTCTGTCGCCCGAAAGTATTTTTACAAGTGTCGTTCCTTTTTCAATCAGAACGTCCATTGCATCATTTGTTTGACTTTGTTCAATGAGCGATTTTAACAAATCCAAACTTGCTTCCTTGCCGAAAATATGCGTAAACTTTTTGCGTAACTCGTCAGTAATTGCTGGGTGTGCCTCGTAAATCGGAACACAAACCACGTTTAGCGATTTGGAGGAAGTGAGATAAGAAAACGGAACAATTGGATTTGGGAAACGAGGTGCTTTTACTTTTCTATCGCTGTCCAACTCAACGCCTCCGATTTCTGCAAAATAGAAATACGGAATACCAATTTCCGCACAAGTAACGGCTCTGCCGTTACGTTGCCAAGCATTGTTTCCTGCTGGCAATGCGTTACAAAATTCAATAGCCAATAAAAGTTCTTCGGTTTTGCTGTCTTTTGAAACTTTGGTAATATATGCGTCTGTCGCTTCACGCAAAGGTGCTCCGTATTTTGTAAGTTCGGTATTAAAATTCACATTCCAACGGTCGTGTCCGCCAAGTAATTCAACTTCAAAAATTTCTTTGTCTTTGGCCTGAACGCTGTAAGACGGCATAAAAACATTTTTGCTTTTCGCAACAACCGTCCCTTTGTAGGCAAGTGCTATAAGTGATAAGGCTCTTTCACATTCAATTATGTTATCTCCGTGTATTCTAAGTTTCATTTATTCAACGTATCATAAGGTTTGAACTCACAAAGATAGAAAAAGTGTTGTTTTAATTTCTATTCTTGTTTGTAATGGGTGTGTGGCTTGGATTGTTTTTTTTATACTGTCTGTTAAATGTTTGCACGATTTCCCATAGAATGACCGATAACGTTTTTGCGGCTTGACGCAGGCAGGGCATTTTAGCACTACTGTTGATGCGAGAACCGAACTTCAAATATAGCACAAAAGTTCAAACGGAGCAATTCACCCCTGCTTGCGTTCAAACCGCTTGTTATCGGTTCGGGCATTATATTTTCCATATTTCTTTTGCGTTGTTATACAAGAATTTAGCTCGTTGTTCTATGGTTTGTTCGTTCCATTCGTCAAAAAGTAAATAGTCATTCATAGTTTCAAGTCCAGCAGAGTAATTGTTTAACCCTTTTTTGTCCTTTTTGCCTTTTCGTTTTACAGTCCAATGTGCATCACGGATTGTTGAGTTTAATGCTTGGGTAATTATCGTTAAATTTCCCAAAGTCAATAATTTTCGGTTTCGTTTTATTCTGTCTTCGTTGTTTGAAAGTTTTCCCCAATTATTTTCCCATTTTTTTGGCATTAAATGCTCTAAACTGTATTTATTAAGTCCTAAAAGTTGGGTTGATTGTAGTCTTCTGTTTCTGATTTTAGATTCAATAAAATACAAAATTCCAGCAGATTGTTTATTTACTAATTGAGCTGTGTCAAAACCTGCTTTAAGTTCTTCATTTGTTGGTAAGAAGTTTACTTTATCGGATTGTCCGTCTAAATATCCAACAAATTGTTGCTTCGATAAAATCTCATTATTGATTAGCCTATCTGTAAATAATTGATTGTAGTTTTTGGTACTTGCGTGAACAACCATTCTACGCATTACATAGGTTTCTATAAATTCAAATAATTCATTTCTTTCGTTGTTATTAGACACATTTTTCAAGACATACAAAATGTATGGAATGAGGGTAGAAGTATCTAATCCGAAAATAATCGCATTTATTCTTTCTATTCCTGAAATGTCTGAAAGCTCAACTTCAATAATTTCGTAATCAAAATTTTCTTGAAAAATTAAAGCGTAATCTTTGATTTCTGCTAAAATTGATTTTTTATCGTTGTTTAAATACTCTTTAATGAACCTTTTGTATGATTCAAAAAGTTGTTCAACTTTTGAAAATTCAATTTTATCTTCTGTTTTTACATTTAGGTTTTTGTCTTGAATTTTGATTTGCAGATAGGAGAAGAAAAACAAATCAATAAATTCTCTTTTTAACCTACCTGCTGTAATTTCTCTATCCCAATAATTTTTGGTGTCTTCGTCTTTTTCAAAAACATTTTTCCAATAAGTGTTATAGGTTGAAATCTCATCACGGTTAAAAAAATAATTTTTTAAAAGTTCAGCTGTTGTAAGTTTAACTCCTAACGAGTTGATAGTGTCAAAAATCTGTTGCTCGTCTTCGTTTTCATCAAGGTCAATACCAACGAATAAAATTTTCGCCAAAATATTGTTGATGTCTAATTTGTCTAAATTTAAATTTTGATTGAAATAAGTATATGCTCTTGTAATGTTGTCTGTACCACTCAAATCTTTTAATTCAGACAGATTCATAATGAGTTCATAAGCATCAATATCATTATGATTGTGCTGAATTGCGATTAAATCTCTAAGTTTAAACATTCGGTTAAACTCATAGTCATCTTTGGTTTTAAGGGCTAAAACTTTGAAAAAAATTGAGAGTGTTGTTAAACGCTGTTGTCCATCAATTAAAGTTCTTTTGTCACCAACTCTGTTTCCTGTGTTTGTAGGTTGTTGTTTCAAAATCACCGAACCTAAAAAGTAAGGTTTATTAGTTTGGCTAACGTGTTCCATATCTTCTAAAAGTCTTTCCCATTGGTCTGTGTCCCAAACATAAGCTCTTTGAAAAAATGGAATTTCTAAAACTCGGTTTCCGTTAAAAATGTCATTGATGGTTCTTTTTCCTGCGTCCATATTTAGTTTAAATCATTAGTTTTTGTTTTGGTACGGTCGTTCGTCTTGCCTGACCGATAACGGAAAAGGGCTTCGCGAGGTGCGGGCTACTGAAAACAAAACTACTAAATATAACGAATATGACAACTAACGAAAAAATTACTAAGAATGACTTCAACCCCGCATCTTGCGAAACCCGTGTTATCGGCAGTTCTTCTTTGTTCCCTGATAATTTTTCAGGTGCAGAAATTTCAGAGTGTGGAAAATATCGGTGGAAATTATGGCGGATTTGGGATGATGAAAAACCAAAAATTCTTTGGATAATGCACAACCCATCAACAGCCGATGCTGAAAATGACGACCCGACAATAAGACGAATAATAAATTTTTCAAAAAGTTGGGGTTTTGGCGGTCTTTATGTCGGCAATATTTATCCTTTTCGTGCTACAAATCCTAATGATTTGAAGCTTTTAAGTTTAATTGAAGCGTGTCCAATAGATAATATTCAGCACGTTTCCGAAATGCGTAAAAAATGCACTATGACAATTCTCGCTTACGGAAATCCTGTTCTAAAAATTGCAG
>JAFDZJ010000330.1 GCA_018266965.1 Bacteroidota bacterium | reverse complement strand
CAGGCGGGCTGACGTGCAAACTTGGAGCATTTTGCTTCTATTCAAGTTTCTCGCAGGTTGAAAGTTTTGTGCTCCGAAACCCGCCCGAACGCAAAGCCCCAAACCGTTAGCGGTCACCCTATGAACGACCGTGCAAACATTAAACAGACAGACAAATGAACAGAAAAGCTAACGCTTCGGCAAAATCAAAAGAGGTGCAACGCCACCCACAAGCCAACGCACAGTTGCACCACATTTGCTTTTGCCCCAACCTCACAAAAATCAGGATTGAATGTTAATTGGACTTGTAAAATGGTTTGACGCAGACAAAGGGTTTGGTGTTGTCGGAACACCAGACGAAGAAGAATATTTTCTTCACATAAATAGTTTTACAACAAAACCAGAAAAAATATTAAAGGGAACGTCTATCGCCTTTTCCCCTAAAATAGATAAAGCAAAAAATAGAAAATCGGCTGACAACAGCCGTTTAGTTGGAGTTGCCGAAGATTGGAAAGCAATCCTTAGTTATTTAGGTAAGTCCGACAGCGTAAGAATAGAGGTAGAAGTAACAGGACGAGGAAAGCGAGGTAATCCATACCGCCATAAAGAAATCCAATCGTTCAGTTTAATTGGACTTTCGTTAAAATATTTCTTTAAAGACAAGAGTGAAGATGAAATATCAAATTTCATTACTGACTATTTTGACACCGATTTAGATACAAAACATTTCATTTTATATTGTGAACTATTTGAAAATAGGCTTCCAAAGCATTTTTCAAGTGACATAGCCTCCAACATCCTTAACAGAGTTTTTTCTCATTTTGGCAAAAATTTGAATGAAGAATTACTTTTTATTGTTTGGAAACAGAAGAAGTTTAAATTCATTTCATACAAAGAAATGGACGATTACGAAATTTCTGAAAATATTCTTAAAGCACATATTCTTGAAATTGGTAAAACAGAATTAAACCGTATTCTAAAATTTAGTTATGGTTCAGAATTCGGTTCCTACTATGTAAACAAAAAATTCAGCAACATAGAAAATCTTACTTCTACGGAAATCAAAGAACTATATCAATTTGTTGAATTTGAAACCGAAACGGAAAGAGAAAAAAGAAAACATCAACTTGATAGTTTATATGTTCAAAAAATTGAAACTGAATTAACAGAAAAAGCCAACCAACTTGACACGATAAAAAACAGCGATGATTTCAATAACTATAATCGTTTGTTGCAACTTATTCCCTACCAATTCACCGATATAGACAAAAACAAAATAACAGAAGCAATTCATCAAATAATTGCTCAAAAATGTTCAGATGAATACAAAGCAGAACTTTGGGTTAAAGGAATAGTAAAAGACACATCGTTTACATTTGTATCAAAATATTTCTTTGACAAAAATACTCAAACAGAGAAGCGAATATCAATCCTTGCTAAGTTAGAAACTGACAAGCAATTTGAACTTCTTAAAAATTATTCTGATGAATTTAATTTTGAAAAAGCCTTTGAATTACTTGGAGGATTGCTCAAAAAAGAAAATTCATTTGACTACTATTTTAACTTTTCAAAAGTTCTGTTTGATAGTGGGTTTTGGAAAGATAAAAAGGGAATTGAGTTAATAGAGCTATTTACTAACTACGTTAATACGCAAAGCAACGATGAACAGAAATACGAACTATTTCTAAAGGGATATGTAAAAAATGTTCCTCAAAACATAGTAAGGCAAAACATACATCAACTTGAAAACGAAGATTGCAAAAAGATATTTAAAAGCATATCAGAAAATAAACCTTTCATCAAGGACATTTTAACTGAAAAAGTAACACTTGACAATACAGGCTCTTTGAGTTGGCTTTATGATTTGGCAATAGAATTTTTAGACCAAGAAAATTTCAACTCTTTTGACAATAAAGCATTCAACACCATCGAACAATCTGAATACTTCAAATTTTGGGAAAAAGGGAAAGCAAAAATATTTCCCAAAAATCAGATAGACCAAATTCTACTGGATAAATTTGAAAACTACGCTCAAATCAAAAAGTGGATTGAAAACAATGCAACGACAACGGATGAAATAACTGATTACTTATTTTCTTATCTAGATAAAAAGGAATTTGTAACAGATAGAATTGTTTTTTATAAACAGCTAAATCACATAAAATATCTGTTGCAGTTAGAAGAATCGTATTTGGACAAGATAAAACAAATTCAGAACGATTTCTACACTGTAATTCTTTGGGTGCTAAACAAAGACAACTCCTTTAACTTTGATTTATTAAAGCAAAAATTCATATACTTTGCCCCTGATGAGCAAGTCAGAATAATAAGAAAACTATTTTTACTAAAAGCAAATGGTGAATTTGATTTAACCGTTGAAAAGCTAAATGAGCTTACAAGATTCGATTTAGATTTATACAAAACGAATTTAAAATTCAATCCCGACATTCCGATTGATATTTCTACAGATGTAGTTATTAAGGCATTATTATCTTATCAGCAAAACCAACGCTTTTTTGTCGAAAGTGAGCTTCTGACAGTTATCCTAAACGATTTAAAACTTGATAAAACAAGACGTTTTAGGCTGTCAAATTATTTTGAAAATTGCTTAGGAAGACTTACTGCTGAATATGATTGGAGTAGAAATGGGGAGATTTCTAAAGTAAAATACGGTGACAATAAGTTTTACTTTGCAATTTCTTTTGAATATGACCCCAACTTGGTTGAAGCAGTAAAATCGCTTCCAGGTAGAAAATGGAATAACGAAACAAAAGTTTGGGGAGTTCCTTCTCAATACGAAACTGAGGTTTTAAACTTCGCAAAAGAATATAGATTTTTCCTTGATTTTGAAGGCAACAACTACACTAACAATATTCATTTAGCCGAATTTAAAAGAACTATAAAACACGGATATTCAGAGGTGCTTAATATCCCAAACGGCATTTCGTTTTGTGAGGGCAGATTAGCGAACAAACCACACGAAATGTTTAAAAAAGAGTTTTGGTGGTGTGGTGGACAACCTTGTTTTAGCAAATGCGAAACTATTCACAAAACAGACGAATGGGAAAAATACACCCTGCTTGACTTTTGTGAAATTTTGGGGCTAAACACAGATGAAACCAATAAAATGGGTGATTACATTCCCAAAGGTCACTATTATCAATTTATTTCTTTAATAAATCGGTTCAACAGGCTACTTGAAAAGTTATATTGCCAAGACTGTAATCACATTTTATATCCGTCTGATTTTGGAACTAGTCATTTTGCAGCACATACTGTTGTGAGATTTCAGTGCAGAAATGATAACTGCTCTAACAATGATGAAATTTATCTAAACCATTGTCTTAATGGACAATGCAACTGCATAATAGACAGTAGAGTTTCAAAACGGTGCGATAATGGTTTGTTTATCTGCGATAATTGTGGCAGTTGCTGTTCTCATAATATGTTAGAAAGAAGACTTTCAAACTTAAAACTGACAGGTGGATACATTCATGACAACTTAGTTAAATGCGTTAACGAAAAGTTAGGACATCTTGAAAGAGGGGAATATTTTTGTTACAAGTGCAGGTCAGAAATGACGGAAATAAGTAATGACATTTTCCAATGTTCAAATTGTAATGTAAAATACGACACGACCAAATACAAATTTAAAAGACCACATATACATTTAAGAAAAAAGAAAACAACAACAGAGAACAGTGGAAATGACAATGAAAGCGATGACTTTGATTTCCCATTTTAACCATTGCTTTTGGTGGCACATTTGCAAACCGCACAAGCAGACACTCAAATCAAAGTTTGCAAAAGAGCCACCAAGCCTACGCACAACGACAGACCAAATGAACGGACAAACAACATACAGACAAGAAGGGCGAACCGCTAACAGGCGTTTGGCTCAATGGCGGGTGAAGTGGTTAATTGAACATTCTACCTCGCATCAACTTTTGTGGTGTATTGACAGTTTT
>JAFDZJ010000032.1 GCA_018266965.1 Bacteroidota bacterium | reverse complement strand
TTTTCAGCCGATAACGTTTTGACTGGTGTATGTACTCCCAATTTCTTTCGCTCTACGATTTTTCCCCAAGTTGGTTGGTCTGTATAAAACGAAACAATAATTACTGGTAAATTGTGTCTTAACATCGTTGCCAAAGTTCCTGCTCCACCGTGAAAAATGCCAACTTTGCATTGTGGTAAAATCGTTTCGTGATTTACATATTTGATTACAAATAAATTTTCGTGCTTGGGAAGATTGTCAAACTGCGACCAACCCGTACAAAACAAAACTCGTTCATTGGTTTTCTCCAAAATATCTGTCAGGATTTTAGAAAACTTTTCTGTATTCCCAACTCCATTGCTTCCGAAACCAATATAAATGGGTTTGTCGCCATTAGATAACCACTCAGAAAGTTCGCTTGTTGTTTGGTCCAAAAAGTGATTTTCTCGTTTGTGTTTTGGGATATTTATAAAACCAGTTATTTTATGGTGGCTTTCCCAGTCTTTTGGTTGTTGGATTAATGCCTGACTTATACAATATAAATCCAAAATCTTTTGTTTATCAAGATAAGTTACCAAGTTCTCTTTTAATTCAGGCAAGCCCAATTCCTTTCTGTATTCGTTGGTGTCTTGCTTTATAAATTTCCAAAAGAAACTTTGTGCAATTTTATACGTGAGTTTGTTGTACCAAGGAAAGTTGCAAAAGTCAAAGTCGCCCAATGGAAATTCGGTAGTTGGAACAACGGGTGGCATAAAATAGGTTAAAGCCATTTTCTTATTCTGTTTTTCAGCAATAGCACTTACAATTGGAAGTGTCATTGAGTTAGCAATAATAAAATCAACTTTTGCAATGGCTTCGTAATAAGTTTTTCTTAAAGGTTCTCTATTGTCGTGAAGTACTTTAAAATAATACTTCATCAATTTTATTGAGTTTTCTGTCTGCAATATACTTTGACCTTCTTTTGAGTTCATCATTGTCTCTGCATTCCCCCAAAGCGGTTGAAAAGATACGCCAAACCCTTCTACAAAGTCTTTAAAGTCTTCGGTTGCAGCAAGGGTTACTTTATGTCCTTTGTCCATTAGTCCAAGAGCCAAGGCTACATAAGGTTGCAAATCTCCTCGTGTTCCGTATGTAAATATTCCTATGTTCATTTATTGTCGTCTGTCTGTTTGAGGATTGTCATAATATGGCACATAACGGAAAAAGTATTGGCGAAGAACGGGCTACTTTGCACACAATTTCAAAGGAAAACCGAACCTGAGCAAAAATTTTTTCCTTTTGCTAATATACAAAAAAAGTAAAAGGAAAAATTTTTTGCGGATGCTGCTAACTGAGTTCTCAAAGACAGTATTCACCCCGTTTTTCGCCAATACAATGTTATGCGACGGCAAAATTTTCAGTTTTTTTCAACATTCAGTTTACGTATGTAACCAATTTTATTTACTCCATTATTGTCTGTAAATTCAAATTTAATAAAGTATTTTGTCTGTTCAATTTCGTTTACAACTTCGTTGCTAGCCAAACTTCCAATAACTTCTGATTTAATATCTGGCTTTATATAAATTTCAGAATTTTTTGTTGTTCTCCAAAGATAAGTTTCATCTGCAATTTGCTTGGCGGAAAAATTTGGTTTGAATAAGAAATAAGTAACCAAAAAAATAAAAAGTGTTCCCAAAATTTTTGAAGCAGTCATATTTTTTGGTTTGGGTTGACTTTCTGCAATTTGAAAAAGTCGTTGCTGTAAGTTTGCGGTTTTTTGTTTTTCAAAATATATATTAGTTAAATCTTTGATTTTTGCGCTATTTATTCTAGGTGAGTAATTAGAATTTGTGCTTTGATAACTTGAACTATTACTTGAAGAAAAACTCAAATCATAATTTTTTCTTTTTTCCGGATTTGAAAGAATTTCGTTTGCTTCATTAATTTTCTTAAACATTTCAGCCAAAAATTGATCGCCCTGATTTTGGTCAGGGTGAAATTTTAAAGAAAGTTTTCTATACGCAAGTTTTATTTCATCTTGGGTTGCGGTTCTTTGCAATCCTAAAATTTCATAGTAATTTGTAAAATTCATATCATTTTTTCAAAATTAGAAATGCAATGATTAAAATGCCTATTGTCAGTAAAACAATTTTTAGCACTTTTCCTTGGTTTTCGTTTTGTTGGTCAATTAATTTTGCACAACTATAGCAAACAGTTTGCTTTCTATAATGTCGAGAATTTCCAAAAGTTACACGCTTTCCGTAATTTACGCGGTTTGTCGTCCCCATATAAATTTCTCTCTTGTAGACTTCATTAGGCTGAATAAATTCGCCACAATTACTGCAATTAGGCATAATAGTTTTAATATAAATCTCTCCAACCAATAACTTTTTGGTCTTCAACGGTTATTTCTAAATTATACTTCAAATTTCCCAAACGATTTACTTTGCCACCATAAAACCATTTTTCAGTTCTAGTTCCTCTGAAAAAGTTTTCTTTAATTTCTTCTGCTTTTCCCATTGATACAATTAAAAGATATTCAGGCATTCCATTCCAAACATAACCATTCGCAACTTTTTGAGAAGCATCAGCGCCGAACTGGTTTTCGATTTCAGCCAAAAGATTTTTCTTAGCGAGTTCTTTTTCTTTATTTGCGTTAATCATTTTTCTTTGAGCATAGGAAATTTCCTCATTTCTTTTTGAATTTTTAGAAATATGCAGATAAAGGTTTACGAAAAAATAAATCGCTAGAATTGAAGTTATTACAAAAAAAAGAATAGTTTTATTATCCATATATTTCTTTTATTTACGTTCTTTTTTCATTGCTGTCGCATAACGTTCGGCAGCTTTGCGAGGGCTGGGAAATAGAAGCACTAAAGTTCAATTTAGCACTACTACTAAATAGAAGCACAAATGTTGAA
>JAFDZJ010000329.1 GCA_018266965.1 Bacteroidota bacterium | reverse complement strand
CTACCAATATCTTTTATGGACAAAAATTCTTCAATATCGCCATGGTCAATATCCAAATAGGCTGCAAAAGCTCCTCTCCTAACACCACCTTGAGAGACCACATCCATTGCGGTATCAAATAATTTCATAAAAGAAACTGCACCGGAAGATTTTCCGTTGTCAGTAACTGCAGTACCTCTGTTTCGGAGTTCGCCAAAATACCCGGAAGTTCCACCTCCAATTTTGGTTTGCATAATCACTTCCCCTAATTTACCAGTAATTCCTTCGATACTGTCCGGAACATGAACATTGAAACAAGAAATAGGCAAACCTCTTTGGGTTCCCATATTTGCCCAAACCGGAGAGGAAAAGGAAATCCACCCTTTCACAATCATTTCTTTGAAAGCAGGTTGCAATTCTGGTTTGTATAATCTTTTGGCGGCAGCAGTTGTTATCCTATCAATTGCTCCTTCTACAGTTTCGCCTTTCAGCAGGTATCCTCTGTTGAGCATTTGTTCGGACTCCTCGTTGAGCCACCATATATGTATATTTTCTTCCATTATTTGAGGTTTAGATTGAGGTTAAGGTTGAGATTGAGATTGAGATTGAGATTGAGGTTGAGGTCTAGAATAAATCGTTGGCGGTTATACTTTTGTCATGCTTGGTATAATCTACGGGTCTTTTGGCAAAGAAATCGTCCATGGAATTGGCAAATACTTCTTCTTCAAACCAAACCATTGGCTTATAATCTTCGGCGGAGATATTGTATTTTAGGTCCATACCTATTTTTTTCAGACTATCGTCCACACGGAATTTCATAAAGTTGAGTAAATTTTCTTTTGTTGCGTTTTCTATTTCTCCCATTTCGAAAATCCACTCCAGAATTTCCGCCTCCAATTCCACCGATTGATCTACCAAGGTATAGATGTCATCGATATCCGAATCTGTTAGCAAATTGGGTTGTTCTTCTCTAATTTTGTTGATAAGGAATATTCCGGCATTGGCATGGATTTGCTCATCAACAGAAGTCCAAGCGATAATATTGGAAACATTTTTCATATATCCTTTGAACCTAGTAAAGGATAAAATAATAGCAAATTGAGAGAAAAGCGACACATTTTCTATAAGGATAGAAAACAATAAAAGTGAAGAAACATACTCTTTCTCTGTGGACGAATTAGCATGTTGCAAGACATTGGACAAGAAATCTATTCTTTTTTTTATGGCAGGTATTTCTACCACTTTTGTAAACTCGTCGTTGTATCCCAACACTTCCAACAATCGAGAGTACGCTTCGGAATGGCGAAATTCGCACTCGGCAAAAGTTGCTCCCAAACCATTGAGTTCTGGCTTCGGCATGTGATTATAGAGATTTCCCCAAAAGGTTTTTACAGAAACCTCTATCTGTGCAATTGCCAATAGTGCATTTTTTACCGCATTTTTTTCGTGTGGTTGTAATTGCGAATGAAAATCTTGTATATCTGCTGTAAAATCTATTTCGGAATGTACCCAAAATGATTTGTTAATTGCCTCTATAAATTGCAAAACTTCCGGATATTCAAAAGGTTTGTAGTTAATTCTTTTATTAAAAATTCCCATTGTAATTTTGTTTTTGTTTGGATAAATTTGAGTTAAGAAAAGATTTCATTTCAGCGAACAAATCCGCTTTTTATTGAAAAAATAACCCAGCTTGATATAGGACAAAAGTAAAAAACAAAAGTCTATTTTGAAAATCGAAAAGGGTAAATGTGGATAAATTGAGGAGAAAGTTTTCCACAAAAAAACATGGAATACAGAATATCAACAAGATAGGACTTTATTAATCGGCTACGCTGGATATTAACCAAATCAACTATCAAACACAAGTAATTTCTCTACTGAATAACAAGAGTTTACAATTAAACAAACTTATTAAACAATATTTTAATCCAGATGCCATTCATCTAAGAATTGTTGTAAAAAACCTTGAAGATACTGGTGTCTTTGTTCTGCCATTGCCTTTCCTTTTTGGGTATTCATCAAATCCTTTAACAATAATAATTTTTCATAAAAATGATTGATAGTAGTACCATTGGATTTTTTATACTCATCTTTGGTCATTTGCAAATTAGGAGCAATTTCCGGATGATAAATCAAATTATTTCTGTACCCTCCAAAATGAAAAGTTCTAGCAATACCAATTGCACCCAATGCATCTAATCGATCGGCATCTTGAACAATTTGCAATTCAACAGAATGATTTTCTGGTGTAATACTTTTATTTTTAAACGAAATATTTTCTATGATATATAAAACTTGTACAATTATATCGTTAGGAACTTTTATTTTCTCCAAAAAATTCCGAGAAATAGAGAGAGCCAAAGTTTCATCTCCATTGTGAAACTTTGGCTCTGCTATGTCATGAAGTAGTGCAGCTAATTCCACCACTACTGTATTGCATTTTTCTGTATTCGCAATTATTTTGGATAGCTTCCAAACTCTTTCTATATGAAACCAATCGTGTCCGGCTTCGGCATTTTGCAATTCATTTTTTACAAAATCTATGGTTTGGGAAATCCAAATTTGTTCCATTTCACTATACCAAATGAGGTTTGATACCCCAATGGTTCATATCGGAAAGTTCAAAATCTAATTTATATTTTTCCGGTATAGTTTCCAAATTCAACATAGAACCTGGTTTTATAGAAGGAAAAATTTCTTCGTAAGTTAGCATTTGGTTAAGTGAAATTCTTCTGTAGATATGAGAGCGGGTAAGATTTTTGAAATTATCCAATCCAGAAGCTCCTATCATTTCTACAAAATTATCAATAGTCCCTTTGTGATAATTGGCAACACGGACTTTTTTGTCATCTACAACCAAACCAACAGTAAGTTTCGGATCCTGAGTAGCTACTCCGGTAGGACATTTGTTGGTATTACAAAGCAACGCCTGTATGCAACCTAATGCCATCATCATAGCTCTTGCAGAGTTACAAGTATCCGCACCCAAAGCTATTGCTCTTGCAAGGTGAAAGGCAGAGGTAACTTTTCCAGAAGCGATTATTTTGATATGTTGACGGATATTGAGACCATTGAGGATATTGTGAACAAAATCCAATCCATCTAACATTGGAGCTCCTAAATAATTAGAAAATTCTTGTGG
>JAFDZJ010000328.1 GCA_018266965.1 Bacteroidota bacterium | reverse complement strand
GTAAAGTTTTAATCCTTTACTTTCAAACTCAAAAGTTGCATTTGTTATTTGAATCTAGAAACAATAAAAAGTGCAAGAATATTCCTCACACTTTTTACTATTTCAAACATTTTTAAAAATGATTTTAAAGATTATAGCTCCCGAAAGAAATTTATTTTTTATCGGAATTCCAAGTTTGGTTATTGGTGTTTTTGGAGCGTTTTACTCCATTGTCTATCAGGTAAGCCAAACCAAGTCCGAGCGTTTGCTTGAGCTGGGTTTTTTGAATTTGGTTGTGGTCATACAACAAATCCAAAGTAATATTAGACGAAATATACTTGTTTATTTTCATGTTCAATACGCCACTGTAACCCAACGCCAATCTTTCAGGGTGATCCAGATAGTTGGAGAAAACAGATGCAGTATTTAGTAATGTAATATTTTCCATCAATTTTACTTTATACATTGCAGTTCCTAAAAATCCGAATTGGAACAATGAAGAATCACCATTGTTTTTCAATCCATAGTTTCCGGCAAATTGCAAATCTTTATCCATTACAAAAGTCCATTTGGCATTGGCAGGTCTAAGAGTTACGGTAAAATTATCGTTGGGTCTGTAAGTGAAACCAGCCCCCAAATTCACATAACCTGGTGCCATAAA
This sequence comes from Bacteroidota bacterium, assembly GCA_018266965.1. Classification (GTDB taxonomy): domain Bacteria; phylum Bacteroidota; class Bacteroidia; order Flavobacteriales; family Weeksellaceae; genus Amniculibacterium. Next base: position 6,551 of record JAFDZJ010000328.1, on the reverse strand, counting down.
GTTGGATAATTTAGTAGCAGTAGGATTGTTGCCATCGTCATAACCCGGAGCAAATTGGGTTAGCAAACCTGCTCCAACAGAAGCGTACCAATGTTTGTAGATTTCTCTACCATAGTTAGTAGAAAGATTGATAATGTCTTGCGTTTTTCTATTTCCTAGACCTTGGGTGTTGTTTTGTCCATAGCCTAGTATCACAATGTTTTCCCAAAGGTCTTTCCCTTTTTCATAGGTCATATTGTAATTTACTCCTGCTAACCAACCAAGATTGTTTGCACCACCGGCAACCCAATTGGAAAAGGTGGATTGGTTGAGCATCAAAGTATTCTGACCTTGTATAGACCAGTTTTTAGCAGTTGTACTATCGGCTACTTTGGTTTCTTGTGCCATAGCAAATGTCCCAAACAAGGACAAAGAGAGGAAAATAATTTTCTTCATGATTTGTATTTTTTAGTTAAATTATTTTGTAATGATAGGTTTTATTACCTTTTTTCTATTGTCTTTTTCAATGGTCTGGGTTCCGATATTATAGATAAGCCCAATACCTAATGTCTGTTTTGTTTGTAGTTTTTGGATTTGATAATGGTCGTACAACATATCCAAATTTACCACGGTTGTTATATATTTATTAAATTTAAAATTAAGAGAAGCGTTGTAAAGCACATTTACCCTTTCCGTATGCTCCAGATAATTGGAAAACAAATTGAGTTGATTGTCCAGATAGATGTCCTTATAAATATTCAACCTATATATAAAATTCAATCGGATACCCAATTCCGTTCTTACGCTTTGCCCATCTTCCAAAAGTCCATATTTCCCTGCTTTTTGCAGTTGTGGGTCTAATACAAAAGTAAATCTACCATTGATAGGTCTGAAAATAATCTGCAAATTTTCATTTGGATTATAGGAAATACCCACCCCTAGATTGAGGTATCCTGGAGCCATGAATTTAGAAATTCTATCGTCGTATTTCGGATCAGGAGTAGCGGAGTAATTGTATCCGGGACCAAACTGCGAAACAAATTGTACCCCAGAAGACAAGTAATAGTTTTTCCCGATGTCATAACCATAGTTGGTTGTAAGATTAAGATAGTCATCTGTTTTCTTGGTTGGTTGCCCATCGGTTGTTACAAAACCGTAACCCATTTGGATAATATTCTCCAAAAAATGTTTGTTCTTTTTATAACTAAGATTATAGTTGATCTTACCAATTACTCCTATATTGTTATTACCACCGGCATTCCAATTCATAAAGGACGATTGGTTGAACACCAGATTGTTTTGTCCCACGAAATACCATCTTTTTGGCGATTGATATTTTACCAATCCAAAAGGTGTTACAGGTATTTGGTTAGGTATTGCAGATTCTATAACTTTTTTGGGCAAAAATATAGTGTCTGCAAAATTTCTTTTTATGGCGGTAATTTTGGGGTCGGAAAGACTATCCAAATTCAAATTATTTTTTGTCCATTGTGCTTGGCTAATGGAGTCGATGAGCCTTCTATACTCTTTTACCTGAGCATGTCCCAAAAACGACATCATTATAAAAAATCCCGCAATTTTCTTTTTCATATACATTCTAAATACCCTTTTGGATAATTATTCATTGGAATTAATTTGCAAAAATACCATTTTTGAAATTAAAAAATAAATTTTGTGTACATTCTGTCAATATTTTACTTATTTTTAATGAAATAAAAAGACATTTTTTCCTACAATGTGCAATGGCTATTATTTTGAATAAAGAAAAATATGTTCAAAAAAACTATATCTTTAAAAGCAATTCTCTACCCACTTGCCATGTTGTTGGCGATGTGGTTTTTTTTCTTATTACAACATATTGGATTTTTTCAGGACTGCTATGGAGCAATTATCCCTCTTAACCCCGAAGGACTGAAAGGAATATTTTTTTCACCCCTGTTACACGGGAGTTTGGAGCATATCCTAGGCAATTCTTTACCCATGGTAATTTTGATGTTTTTGCTTTATCAATTCTATCCGGACATTGCTAATAAAATATTTTTTTCTGGTTGGTTAGCAGTCGGTATGTTGGTTTGGCTATTGCCTCCTATTGATATTATGACTGGTGAATATCGATATATATGTGTTGTTGGTGCAAGTGGTTTGGTATATGTATTGGCATTTTTCTTATTTTTTAGTGGAGTATTCCGTTGGAATATGAAGTTATTAACCATCTCTCTTCTTGTGGTTTTGTACTATGGAGGGCTTATTTGGGGGATTTTCCCTGAAGAGTTTTTTTCCAAACTTTCCGAACCTAGCAAAATATCTTGGCAAGCACATCTTTCCGGAGCAATTATCGGAAGTATTTTGGCTTTTATGTATAAAAATATAGGAGAAAAAAAGAAAAAGTTCCTTTGGGAATATCCTAATTATTACAATGAAAAAGACGATCAACTTTGGCAAGACTACAAAGAAAAGCATCCTGATGATTTCCTAGAACTTCCACATCAAAAAGAAAACGACATCTGGAAAAGACTAGATGAATTAAGAAAAAAATAATGTTAAAGTTTTGTTAAATTTTAAAAATAGTTTGTATAATTTTAATTTTAATTTTAATTTTAATTTCGTCGTATTATTAACCCATAAAATTTTTATACGATGAAAAAAGTAATGACAATGGCAGCTATAGTGGTTGCAGCAATGGTAAGTGCAAAAGATGGAAAAACCAAAAGAATAAATGTAGAGAAAAAAGAAGCCCGACATCTACCAATGAAAGAAAGTAAAAACATTTTAAAGAGTGTTAATTCTACAAAGATTGAAGAAAACCTATGTGTTGCTTATACATCTTCTTGTGGTGTTTCTGCTATGACATGTGCGACTGGAAATTGGACTTCAATTAGTGATTGGAAGAATTGGGAATCATTAATTGAGACTAATTATTGCAAACCAGGACATCCTTATTCCAATACCTCCGGATTACAACCATAAAAACTTTAACAAATAACTTTTAGCAGTTCTTATAATTTTTTGTGAATTCAAACAATAAATTTTTTGATTTTAAGATATTATAAAATCCACTAATTCTGTATATTAATTGAATGATGATATTTTGAGAACTGCTATTTTATTTAAAATTATGGAATTTATAAAAAAAACATTTTACATTTTAATATTTCTCTCTTTTTCTCATGCTTTTTCGCAAGTGTCAAAAACCGATTCATTGAGAGGGAGATTTACATACTTGCTAAAATCCAAACCAAATAAATTGTATCCAAACCAAATATATAAAGAACTTTTTTCTTTACAGGTGGGCGATAATAAAGCTTTTTTTATAAGTGAAAAACAACTTCAGTTAGACTCAATATTTTATAGTGCATTAAAACCATTTCAAAATAAGACTAATAATACAGGATTAATAACAGTAGATTTTTCTGGAAAATCACTTCCAAAAACTAATTCCAATTTTATTTTAATACAAAACTCAAATGAAACTCAATATTTTGAAAAAATTGGTTCGACTTTGTTATCCTATTTGACACCAAATATTAATAACTGGGCATTAAAAAACGAAATTAAAATAATAAATTCATATAAATGTAGAAAAGCCGAGGTGCATTTCAAGGGAAGAGATTGGATAGCATGGTATTCAGATGAAATAGCAATACCTTTTGGACCATACAAATTCAATAGTCTTCCAGGATTAATAATTAAAATATCCGACAAATTGGGAGATTATGATTTTGAATTGGTAAATTCATTTCCAAATAATAAACTGAAAGGCAAGATAATCGAAATAGATAAAAGCTATTTCGAAAACCCTAAAATTGTTAGTAAAATTGAACTTTCTAGAGCTAAAAACAATTTTAGAGAAAGTCTAATTAATTCTCCTCAATTTTTGGGTGTAAATCTAACTTCTGAGCAGAAAGAAAAATTTCGTACTGAACAAAAAAATGATGAAATTGAAAAGAAAGGATATAATCCTATTGAGTTAGAATAATATTTCTACTAAATTTAAAGATTGTTAGTATTATAACAATCTCTTCTCTTATTTAGAACTATTCCAAATTTCTCCAAAATTTGCATTTTATCCCAAAAAATTTGCATAATTTTAATTTTAATTTCGTCGTATTATTAACCCAAAAAATTTTTATACGATGAAAAAATTATTGACAATGGCAGCTATAGTAGCTGCAGCAATGGTAAGTGCGAAAAACGGTGGAGGAAACCAAATAAAAAAAATTAAAAACATAGACATTTTAAAAAATAAAATGATGACAAATGTACTCTTATCAAATAACCCTATTTGGATTACAGTTTATTCGCCATGTGGAAAAATTTATTTTTTAGATGCCAATGACTATACAAATAATAATGACAAGCTGATGGAGGATGTAAAACAATTTAATGCTGCAAAATGCAATGGAGATACTGGTTTTCCAAATATTTCTAGTTTAGAATAATGATTATATAAAATGAAATACTTAACATTTTGCTTTATGTGTTTTTATGTGATTTCCTTTTCACAAAAAATCAGCTTACCTCCTGGTATACAACTCGATGCGGAAAACTATGAAAGTATGGATTTGGACACCAGTCAACTCAATGTGTTTTATAAATATCAATCTGGTAAAGAAGGTAATTCTGAAGTTATAACAATTTTACAAATAGGAAAAAAATATTCTAAGTTTTGTGATTATAACAACATAAAAACAGATTCTCTTTCCCTTTTATATAATAAAAAAGGCAAAATTGGTGAAAACGAACTCAATTTGTTATTCAAAAATTATTCAAAAATTAAATTACAAATCTTCAAAAATAATGATGAAAAATTAGTAGTTTATCAAAATTCTGTAAATGGGACCAAATACGAGTATTTTGAAAAACAACCTATTATAAATTGGAAAATTCATAATGAAACGAAAACGGTTTTGGGTTATCTCTGCAACAAAGCTACAGCATCATATAGGGGTAGAGAATACATAGCTTGGTACTCACCAGATATTCCGCAAAGTAATGGACCATCTTATTTTGGAGGTTTACCTGGATTGATTATGGAAATTGCCGAAAAAGATAATTTGATAAAAATTACAGCAACAGCAATTACAAAATCACCGATGATAATTTACAAAAGAAACGAAAAAAACATTTTGATGGTAAGTAGAGAAAAATTTAGAAAAATACAAAAAGATTATATAGAAAATCCAAATGCTTTTATGACTGGGAAAGCGTATAATGCAGATGGTACACCTTTAACCATAAAACCCCAGAAAAACACTTACAACCCTTTGGAGTTGGAATAAATCTCGTTTTGGATAAAAAAAAACAAATTCTTATATAGAAACTCCCATGGAGATAGAGGTCACAGAATAGATAATTGTTAAGTTTATGAAGGTAAAAAGAAATTTTTTTTGGATTTTTTTCCTAATTATGGTAGTACTAAATGTTTTTATGAGAGCTATTTGGTTAAAAGATATAATCTCATCTAATTGGTATGATTTTTATTCTATGTTTACACTAATGATTTTAGTAATCCTAGGATATTTCAGATTAAAAGATGTTGGAATGAATGGGTTTTTGTTTCTGATTCCAATTTTTAATTTGTATTGGGCTTCATTGCCATCAAAAAATAATTGAAAGAGTTTTTCTTTTTACCTAACTAAAATATTAGTCTGTTCCAAATTTCTAAAATTTGCATTTTATCCCAATAGGTATTGACAAAGGAGGCTATTATGTAAAACTTAAAAAAAATTAACAAATGAAAAAGTATTATACTATTTTATGTTTTTTGTTGTTGAATTGTTATTTTGCACAAGGATATAAATATTTTTCTGTGGACACAGTAACGATAAAAACTACTAAAAACTTCGAAAAAGGAAATTTCTATGCTGTTACAGCAGAACAGTTTAAATATTACCTACATTTGAGTAAAAAAAAATATAAAATAGTATATGCTTTTACAAACAGGTGCAAACCTTGTATGGAAAAACTTCCACTAATTGTAAATTTTGCAAAAGAAAACAAAGACAAATTGGAAATGTATTATTTGACAGACTTATATTCTATTCCTGATTTTGTTACGATAAGTAATTTGATGAAGTCCAATGGCTCCGAAGCTTATATGTATAATATATTAGATGATGCTAACAACTTTAATACCCAAAAAAATAAATATATTTATACAATACCTAGCGAAAAAACAGGCAAACCAGTAAAAGTAGATAGGTATATGTATTTCACTCAAAAATTAGCCCCGAAACATAAAGATTATGGCTATTCCTTGGTGCTATTGTACAATGAAGATAGTAAATTGATATACGCATCAACCTATCTAGAAAAAAAAGAGGAAGTCTTAGGAAAATTAAATTCTTATCTAAAAGAATAATCTATTTAGAGCCTGTTTCAATGTATTAATACTACCTTGTTAAAAATAAACAATAAAAAGTGTGAGAATATTTCTCGCACTTTTTGTTATTGATAGCTGGAGAAAACAGATGCTATATTTAGTAATGTAATGTTTTACATCAATTTTACTTTATACATTGCAGTCCTTAACAATCCTAATTATTATAATGAAAAGGACGATCAGCTTTGGC
>JAFDZJ010000327.1 GCA_018266965.1 Bacteroidota bacterium | reverse complement strand
CACCATCAATCAATCTATTGGTCAATAGAAAACCTTTGAAGCCAAATGAAGCTGAAAAAATCCCCAGAACAATCAATACAAAATCCTTTAATAGGTTTTTGGTCATTATTTTGAGTAATCTTTTTCTAACTAATCTTTCGTATCGACTTCGTTGATTATTGAAAATAAAGTTTTTAATTGCTTTTAGCATAAGGGTTTTAAGTTTTAATTTTTATAGAATCAATATTAATAATTTTATACACCAACTCTTTTATTAATTCCGAATCTGTCGTTTGGTTTACTCCCAATCCTTTGCTTTTGAGGTCTATTTCTCTGATGACAGAAATGGCTTTTGTTGCAAACTTCATAGGATAATATCTGGCTGCCTCTACATAATCCTTCACAAAAAAAGGGTGGATTTTCAGTTCTTTTGCTATTTCCGCTTGGGGAAAATTATAAATTGTTTGATAGAGCAAAACATTTGTAAAAAATTCATACAATCTACTTATCGTGAGTGCCATTGGATTGACCTTGTTGTTTTGTCCCATATAATAGGCTATTTTCATAGCTTTACTAGCATTTTTTTGTCCAATAGCATTTTGCAATTCGAAGACATTGTATTCCTTACTAATACCGATATGTTTTTCTACCAATTTATCATTCAACAATTCGTTTTCTGCTAATATTAATTTTAATTTTACAAGTTCATTGTGTATCCTGGAAAGATCTCTACCGAGATATTCTGCCAAAAGAGAAGAAATATTAGGAGCCGCATTTATTTTCAATTGATGAATTTGTTGCAGAATAAATTTTGGCACATCGCTATCCCTTAATTTTTCGCTTAGGAAGATGAAATTATTTTTTTTGAGAAGATCATTCAATTTCCTTTTTTTACCATCCAATGTTTTGTTTTTATGGGCAAATGCCAATATAGTACTAGGAACAGGATTTTGAATATAACTAATAAAAGCCTCTGTTTCTGCTTCCCCTAATTTCAAATCTTGAGCCTCTTTTACAATAATCAGCATTTTGTCGCCCATCATAGGAAATTGCCTAGCCAAAGAAAAAATTTCTTGGTAAGTGGTATCTTTACCATATACAATGGTTTGGTTGAAAGCCTTTTCGTCTTCGGAAAGCACATTTGTTTCTAATGATTTGATGGCAACATCGGTATAATAAGCCTCTTCACCATGAAAAAAATATATTGGCTGAAATACATTATTTTTAATATTTTTGAGAATTGAATCTAAATCTTTCATAACAAATGGAATTTCCTAAACTGAATTTTTCTAGAACCTATGATTTTAAATTCAGGAAAGACAAAGATAAATTTTTTATTTATGATTTGCCACGAAAATCTTGGATTATACTCACACCAGAAGAATGGGTAAGACAACATTGGATACATTATTTCCTAGAAAACAAAGGGAAAAACACTTCATCGCTAATTATTGAAAAAAAAATAGAATTACTAGGACTTACCAAAAGAATCGATTTGTTGGTAACTGAAAAAACACACCCTATCACACTTGTCGAATGCAAAGCACCTCATATAAAACTCAACGAAAAATCCTTTGAACAAATAGCAAGATACAATATACAAATCGGTGCTAAAGAAATTATACTGAGTAACGGACTACAACATATCTTTGCAAGATGGGACGGAATAGAATATCATTTTTCACCATTTATAGAATAGATAAAACACTACAAAATCAATATGACAAAAATCAACTATATGTGGTACATTAAACTAATAAAAATCATATCTAATTAAGATATTTTTGTCCTAATATATTATAAATTTGTATAAAAATAAAGTCGTATGAATAAGTCAATTTTTAAAATGCTAACCGCAGCCTTCTTGATCGGAGGATTGGTAGCTTGTAAACAAAATGCTGAAAATGCTAACCAAGGAGATAATTCCGATAAAAATGCTATGGAAATAGTTGCCGAAGGAAATCCAGAAGTATTGGAATTAACCGCTGCACCTCATGTACCTAAACCAGTATTGGGTAGAGCAGCAAAAAAAGTAATCGTAAACCTAGTAACTTCCGAGGAAGAAGCCGAAATAGATGATGGTGTAAAGTACAAAGTTTGGACTTTCAATCACACTGTACCAGGAAGTTTTATCCGTGTAAGAGTTGGCGATGAAGTACAGTTGAACATCAAAAACGATGCAAGCAGTACACTTCCTCACAATATCGATTTACACGCTGTAAATGGTCCCGGTGGAGGAGCCGAAGCAACTTTTGTAGCACCTGGAAAAGAAGCCTCTTTTACCTTCAAAGCTCTTAATCCCGGATTATATGTCTATCATTGTGCAGCTCCACCAGTACCGATGCACATTGCCAATGGAATGTATGGACTAATTTTGGTAGAACCAGAAGGTGGATTACCAAAAGTGGATAGAGAATACTACATTATGCAAGGCGAATATTACATAAAAGGAAAATACGAAGAAAAAGGTTTTCATGAGTTCGATTTGGATAAAGGAATTGCCGAAAACCCTGACTATGTTGTTTTCAATGGTAGAAAAGGCTCCATGCTAGGACCAAAAGTATTGGAAGCAAAAGTTGGAGAAACTGTAAGATTGTTTGTAGGAAATGGAGGTCCCAACCTTACTTCATCTTTCCATGTTATCGGAGAAATATTCGACAAGGTATATGTAGAAGGTGGAAAGATGATAAATAAAAATGTACAAACAACTCTTATTCCTGCTGGCGGTTCTGCTATTGTAGAATTCAAAGTGGAAGTTCCTGGGGTGTACAATATTGTGGATCACTCTATTTTTAGAGTT
>JAFDZJ010000326.1 GCA_018266965.1 Bacteroidota bacterium | reverse complement strand
TCAACAGTTGATTGATGGGATAGAAATTTGTAATCATGCCGACATCAATTACAAAATTTCCAAAAATCCAAGGCTCACAGTAGAAATTGCATTGATGCAATTGTGTAGCCTTACAGCTAATTTAGAACAAAAAAAAAAAAATTCTTAATCCTAGCTCCACTATTCAGTAGTTCGGAAACTAGCGGTTTGCCTCCAAATAAAATCGACGAAAAAAAAGAGCAATCAACAATAGTTGTTGAGAAATCGTCTGTTGCACCAATAATTCCACCAATTGAAAAAATCCTAAAAACAAAAACCCCAATTGCTAGTGGAAAGGTACAGTCTCAATTTTCAATCCAAAATCTTTTTAGCGAAAAAAATAATATAGAGGAGAATAATGCGATTGAACATTCGGAAAAATTACCTCGAAATCATTTTTCTGAAACCGATTTGCAAACAGAATGGCTTGTATTTCTGAAAAAAATTCAAGAATTGGATACAGTAGCTTACAATGCAATTAATCTATTCAAAATATCCAAAATTGGAGAAGATGATTTGGAAATATTATTTTCGTCTGAATCGGCAAAGGAAGAATTTGAAAAACATAAAAGTCTATTTATCAATAGTTTCAAACAAAAGGTACATCATTTTGAACTGAATATTCTTTATAAAAAAGTAGAAGGTTCGCCAAAAATAGAAATAATTACCAATAGACAAAAGTTTGAAAAATTGGTTGAAATAAACCCTCTACTCAAAGATCTGAACGAAATATTGAATTTCGATTTTTCATAATTCTTTATCTTTGCCAAAGTTTCTAATGTTTTTAGAATCTAATAGAAAATAAATGGAATTAAAAAACATAAAAAATTCTTGGATTAATCAATTTCCAAAACCTCTTATTATCGCAGGTCCTTGTAGTGCAGAAAGTGAAGAACAAATGCTGAAAACCGCAGAGCTTATCGCAGAAAATACGGATAAAGTTCAAATCTTTCGAGCCGGAATTTGGAAACCACGGACCAAACCAAATGGTTTTGAAGGTGTTGGTGTCATTGGATTGGATTGGTTGAAACTTGTAAAAGAGAAATTTGGATTTCTTACCGCAACAGAAGTCGCCAATGCTCATCATGTAGAAGCTGCATTGAAAGCCGAAGTGGATATATTGTGGATTGGTGCAAGATCTACCGTAAATCCTTTTACTGTACAAGAAATAGCAGAATCGCTTAATGGAACGGATAAAATAGTTTTGGTAAAAAATCCTGTAAATCCAGATTTGGCTCTTTGGATAGGAGCATTGGAAAGATTTTTAGCACAAGGAATTGAAAAATTGGGTGTTATCCATAGGGGTTTTTCTACCTATCAGAAATCACAATATAGAAATAATCCACATTGGCAATTGGCATTGGATTTCAAACAGCAATTTCCCAATATACCGATGTTGATAGATCCTTCGCATATCTGTGGCAATAGAATTTCTCTTGCTACCGTAAGCCAAACTGCTTTCAATTTGGATTATGATGGTATGATGATAGAAACGCATTGCAACCCGGACAAGGCTTGGAGTGATGCTCAACAACAGATTACACCGCAAAAATTAGCCGAACTGATTGCTCATTTGAAAATAAGAAATACAACAGTTTTAGGTTTTGATGAAGAAATGGAAAGACACAGAACACTTATCTCCGATTTGGATTTCCAATTAATAGAACTTTTATCTCAAAGAATGAAAATTTCAGAAAAAATCGGACAGCTAAAACACGATAACAATATCATGATTTTCCAACCAGAACGATGGAAGTTGATACAGGAATATGTCCTTGGAAAAGCTACAGAAACAGGTATGACACCTCAATTTGTTGAAAAAATATTCAAAGCTATACACGAAGAGAGTATTGCAATACAAAATCTTATGATGAAAGATTAAATGAAAGGACTTATCACAAAATCTACCGGAAGTTGGTACCAAGTATTAGCATTGGATACCAAAATTACCTATGAAGCTAGGATAAGAGGTAAATTCAAACTCATCAAGACTCGATTAACCAATCCTTTGGCAGTTGGTGATTTTGTCGAATTTCAGTTGGAAGCAGATCAGGTAGCTTGGATTACCAAAATTGAAAATAGGAAAAATTATCTCATCAGAAAATCGGTTAATCTCTCCAAAGAAGCACATATTATCGCCTCCAATGTAGATATTGCCTGTTTTATTTTTACTTTGCAATTTCCAGAAACTTCCTTGGGTTTTTTGGATAGATTTTTGGCTTGTTGCGAAGCTTATAATATCCAACCTATAATATTGTTCAACAAAACGGATTTGCTTACGAAAGATGCACTAGATTTGGTAGATGAAATAAGGTCTGATTATGAAAAAATTGGATATAAAACCCTAAAAACTTCATCAATTACCAAAGAAAATTTGGACCTATTGCAACAGGAAATATCGGATAAAGTAGCTGTATTTTTTGGACATTCCGGTTGCGGAAAATCCACTTTGGTCAATGCTTTACAAGAGGGATTGAATTTGAAAACTTCCGCCATTTCCGAAGTGCATCTCAAAGGCAAACATACTACAACATTTGCACAAATGTTTTTTTGGGATTTCGGTGGCTCGGTTATCGATACGCCAGGAGTGAGAGAATTTGCAATGATAGATGTGGACAAATATGAAATTCAACATTATTTTCCTGAAATTTTTGAAACTGGAAGAAATTGCAAATTTCATAATTGTATGCACCTCAACGAACCAAAATGTGCAGTATTGCAAAAAGTTGAATTAGGAGAAATTTTGGAGAGCAGGTACAATACTTATCTTAAATTAATGGAAGAAGCAGAAGAGTTGGAAAGTGGTAAATAGTTAGAAGTTAGAAGTTAGAAATTAGAGGTTAGAAGTTAGAAATTAGAGGTTAGAAGTTAGAAATTAATAGTTGAAAACAGAAAGTAAGTGTTTGAAAATGAATATTATTCTAAATTAGTATTACTCAGCATCGGTACAAATTTGTAAGCTCCAAATTCTTCTTTTTCAAATTCTTTTTCGTTTATTTTAGTAAATCTAAATAAAGTTTGCTCTTCCTTGTCGCCCAAAGGAATTATTATTTTTCCTCCATTTTTCAATTGATGAAGTAATGCAGTTGGCAAAGTGTCTGCACCGCAGGTAACAATGATTTTGTCAAAAGGAGCAAAATGAGGAAGTCCAGCAAAGCCATCGCCAAATCCCTGATAGAAAGGTAACAAATCCATAGATTTTAGTTTTTCTTTGGAAAAATCGTAAAGAGATTTTTGTCTTTCAATAGTATAGACTATCGCACCCATCTGTACCAATACTGCTGTTTGGTATCCGCAACCAGTACCTATTTCCAAGATTTTTTCTCCGGATTTCAGCTCCAAAAGTTGTGTTTGTTCAGCAACAGTAGAAGGATGAGAAATGGTTTGTCCTGCAGCAATTGGAAAAGCTCTGTCTTCATAAGCGAAATCTTCAAAAATACTCTCCATGAAAAAATGTCTAGGAACTATTTCCATAGCATCTAGTACAGCTTCATCATTTATTAGTAAGTTATCTCTTAAATATCTTACTAATATCTTTCTCTTTCCTTTGTGGATATAGTTGTCTTTCATAGTTTTTTTTGGGGAAATTTGTCTTTGTTTTTGTCATTCAGCTTGTCAATGTTTTCTTTTACTAACTGTTCCAATTCGTAAGTAGCAACACCCAAAGGTTTTGTTAAACCACGCATTGCGTATTCTACTTTCACATTACTTTTTGAAGCACACAACAATAGTCCGATTGTTGGTTCGTCTGTTGGTGTTTTCAGCTTGTCATCAATGGCACTAATGTAAAAGTTAAGTTTGGAAACATACTCGGGTAAAAATTCTCCTGCTTTAAGTTCAATAACCACATAAGCGTGTAAAATGGTGTGATAAAAAAGCAAATCAATTTTATAGTCGGTGTTGTCCACCTCAACTTTGTATTGTCTGCCTACAAACGCAAACCCTTTACCTAATTCCAAAAGAAAATCTGTGATTTTTTGTATCAATAGGTTTTCAATTTCGACTTCTTTTGCTTTTCGTGAAAGCATTAGGAAATCAAAATTGTAAGGGTCTTTAAAAATACTTTTTGCCAAGTCGGATTGATAGTCGGGTAAAGTATTTTCAAAGTTGTTTAATGCCTTGCTGTCTCTTTCGTAAAGCTTACTTTGTATCTGCAACAACATTACATCTCTGCTCCATTCGTTTTTGGAAGTTTCAGCTATATAGAATGCCCTTTCTGTGGTGTCTTTTACTTTGGATAACAGGCTGATATGATGGTACCAAGTAATTTGTGCAAGTGGCACTTGCACAAATTCATTTTTAAATTGTGCAAGCGAAACTTGCACGATTGGAAATTGCGGATAGGCTTCGGCAAAAGACCGCATATATTTCAGGTTTCTTACTGAAAACCCAGAATTATCAGGGAAGTTTTCAGCTAAATCACTTGCTAAAAGATCAATTACTTTACTGCCCCAACCGTTCTGACTTTGCTTTTCAAGAATAGAATTTCCGATTTCCCAATAAAGAGTAAGCATTTCAGCATTTACCTTGAACGATACTTTGATTTGAGCAAGTCTTACCTTGTTGGAAATAAATTCTGCCCAAGATTTATATTCGTGATTGTGTGTAATTTCACTACTCATTCTATCAGTCTATATTTTGTACAAAGATAGCAAAAAGAATAGTTTGATATTACTCTGATAGTCCGACTTTGCATTTATATCGGTCGTTTTGGGATAGGCAAAACTATTATATTTAGTAATAATAAACAATACATATCAAAAGCATTAGTCGGAATTTGACAAAATGTTTATATTTGAAAAAAAATAAAAATATGTTAAAAGCTGGACTTGTAGGTGCTGGGCATTTGGGTAAAATACATCTGAAATTATTAGAACAATCCGAAAAATTTGATTTGGTGGGTTTTCATGATAAAGATTCGGCGAATGGAAAAAAAATTCAAGAAGAATTAGGATATACTTTTTTCGAAAATTTTGATGAATTACTCTCCAAAATAGATGTCTTGGACATTGTAACACCTACAATATATCATTATGATTATGCAATAAATGCTATCACAAACAAAAAACATTTTTTTATAGAAAAACCAATTACCCAAACTTTGGAACAGGCAGAAGAACTACTGAAATTGTGCAAAGAAAAAGGGATAAAAGCACAAGTAGGACATGTAGAAAGATATAATCCTGCATTTATAGCTACCAAAGGATATATCCAAAACCCAATGTTTATAGAAATCCATCGTTTGGCAGAATTCAATCCCAGAGGTACAGATGTTTCTGTTGTTTTGGATTTGATGATTCATGATTTGGATATCCTATTGAGTATTGTAAAATCCAAAGTAAAATCAATACACGCTAGTGGAGTGTCGGTAGTGTCCAAAACTCCGGATATTTGTAACGCCCGTATCGAATTTGAAAACGGTTGTGTTGCCAATCTTACTACTTCCAGAATATCTATGAAAGCCATGAGGAAATCTAGATTTTTCCAAAAAGATGCGTACATTTCTGTAGATTTTTTAGAGAAAAAAGCCGAAGTAATTCGGATGAAAGATGCTCCTGAAAACCCATCGGATTTTGATATGATTATCGAAAATGCCGATGGAGAAAAAGCACAAATACTTTTTGAATATCCTAACATACAGCCAAATAATGCTATTTTGGACGAATTGAATTCCTTTGCAACGGCTATTACCGAAAACAAGTCTGTAGAAGTTTCAGTAGAAGATGGTACAGAAGCTCTAAAAGTAGCATTGGAAATTGTAAAACTTATTTCGTAAATGATATAGTTAGCTGTAATAATTACAAACTGCCGTGAAAAAATTAAACGATTTTCAAGATTTATATTTTCTGAAGCAAAAAACTAAAGCAGAAAACCAAAATAAAAAAACTACTGCTGAAAAAAAATGCTTATTTAAAGAAAATTATTTTTCAGAAGTAACAATAGAAGATTTAGATTCTGGATTTAAGTCAGTTTTTACCGATGAACAAGTTATCAATATAATATATAAAATTTCTAACAGAAATATAAGAAAATTAGTTTGGGAATTTGAAACAATCCAACATAGAGAATCTGACAGATATTTACATCTTAAATTTATATTGCACACAATTTGTATTAAACTATTAAAAAAATATGGCAAAAAGATTTTGTCATTTATCATTGATTTGAAAGTATTTAATAGAACAGATGAAGTAGCCAGTATTCATTCAGATATATATAGCATAAATCTTGATAAAGAAAATATTGAATTAGATACAATTAAAGCACGAAATGGTTGGAGTGAATTGTTTATTGGATTTGAAATATCAGAATATAATAATAATCCATATTTAATCATTTGTAACTCAAAAGGTAATTTAATCAGTAGAATTAACGAGTTAGGATACATCGAAGACGAATTTATTAATAGAATTAAATTTAATATTTTCGATTTTTTTGATGGAGCGGAAATGACTTATTGTGGTGCAATTCTAAACTGTTATTGCTCAAATCCAAGTTGTGGGAAAGAATTAACAAACCCTGAATCTATATTTTATGGTATGGGACCAATTTGCAGAGGAGATTACTACAGATAACGGGTAGTTTTACAAGAGAACGGGAGAAGTTCTCCGTTTGAAATATTTTTGTATATTTGAAGTGCAGTCCTTGCAAGGAAATTCGTGATAACAATCCGCTCTCTCGCAAAGCTGTAAAACCGTTAGTGGCAACCATAAGGACTACAACAACAATGAGAAATTTAACTGAACTTAGAGAAATTTGCGAAAATATAGAAAAAGAAATTTGGGACACATATGTTGATGAAAACGGTAAAGCTGACCCAATAATTGACGGAATTGTTGATATTGAGAAATTTCAAGCAACAAGCCCTAAAATTTTATGGATTTTAAAAGAACCGTATGACGATGAAGAAGACGGTTTTGCAAGTGGTGGTGGTTGGCACTTCTCAAACGACTTTTTAGCGAAAGACGATTTCTATACAAGAATGGGGCGTTCAAGAGCCACTTGGCATCCTATTATATATGTTTCTTATGGTATCATCAACAACTTTATGAAATACGATTCTATGGAATATATAAGAAACGACTTGACAATGGCTGAAATAATTAAACAAATTGCAATCATCAATGTGAAAAAATTACCCGGTTTCACAAGGACGTATGATTTCAGTCCAATCGCAAATGCTTATCAGAAAAACAAAGCATTGCTTCACAAGCAAATTGAACAGTATAATCCAGACATTGTAATAGGTGCTTCTACAATGCGACTTTTTTATGACGAACTTGGAATTAAACAAGATGACATTATTAAAAATAGAAGCATTGATTATTCAATAAAACGTAACAGAATATACATTGACGCATATCATCCAGGACAAACTCAAATTACACGAGACAAATATGTGAACGACATAATTATAACAACAGAAAACTATTGGATAAAGAATAAAAATAATGGCAGCCACTAACAAACAAATTGGCAATAGAGCCGGTGATCCCGTCGTAACGGGACAAGATGTGCTTCTATTGAGTTTATGTGCAAAGTTGAACGGTTGTAATTCTACTCAACATTTGTGCTAAAAGTCGGCTTCATCGCCAATTTTCTGACCCTTATGTGCAAGTTTAACCAAACTCTTCGCCTAAATCTCTCCGTCTAGAATAAACAAAAAACTTTATAAAAAAAGTTGCACTAAAGAGAAACTTTTGTATCTTTGTAAAGTGAATGAAAAACAGAAATATAGAACAATAACTTTTTACAAAGACTATTTTCAAACCTTTTTTGACAAGCAAAACAAGAAAGTAAAAGCGAAAATAGTTTGGACATTTGACTTGGTAGAAGATTTAGAAAGGATTCCAGAAACATATCTAAAGCATTTAGAAAATACAGATGGACTTTACGAAATACGAGTACAATTAGGAAGTGATATTTTTCGCATTTTCTGTTTTTTCGACAAAGGTCAGTTAGTTGTTTTGGCTAACGGTTTTCAGAAGAAAACTCAAAAGACACCGAAAAAGGAAATTGAAATAGCAATTAAAATAAAAGCAGAATATGAATTGGAAATCATGAATGCCAATCAAAAATAAATAATAATGTTATGAGTAAAACGAAAAATAAAAACTTGATGACGCTTGAAGAATTTAAAGAAAAAAACTACGGCAAATGTGGAACGAAAAAAAGAGATGAATTGGAAGCTGGTTACGATAACTTTAAAATCGGAGTAATGCTTCAACAAGCAAGACTTGAAAAAGGTTTGACACAAGAAGAACTTGCTGATAGAGTTGGTACTACCAAATCGTATATTTCAAAAATTGAGAACAACATTAAAGAAGCACGAATTTCGACACTTCAAAAAATAGTTGAACTCGGGTTTGGAGGACATTTGGATTTATCAATAAGACTATAATGAAAAGGAAACCTGCCCATAACAAACAAATTAGCAATAGAGCCGGTGATCCCGTCGTAACGGGACAAGATGTACTTCTATTGAGTTTTTGTGCAAGGTTGAAGAGTAGTAATTCTATTCAATCCCGATAGCTATCGGGATGCTGAAAGCGACTACATCGTCAATTTGCAAACCATTATCTGCAACCATCCCAGAGTAGAATAACAACAAAAAATTTTGATTTCGTACCAAGAATTGGTATATTTGAACCAAATTAAAAATTATGGCTAAAAATACATCGATTTTGTTAGGTGACTATTTTGACAATTTTATTAATCAACAAATCAAAAGTGGAAAATATTCTTCGGCAAGTGAAGTTGTGCGAACAGCTTTAAGAATGTTTGAGTTTGAAGAATCTAAAAAAACGGAACTGATAAATGAATTGAAAAAAGGTGAAAAATCAGGTTTCGTAAAAGAGTTTAACAGAGAAAACTTCCGAAATGAACTTCATCAAAAACATCTCGCTAAATAATGAAATACAAAATAAGCATTGAAGCGAAAAATGATATTGAGAAGATTTGGCTTTACACTTTTGAAAATTGGTCGATTGAACAAGCCGACCGTTATTTTGATTTGATAATGGATGAAATTGAATACATTGCTGAAAACCCAGCTTCTGGAAAAGATTTTAGTGATGTGAGAAAAGGGTATTTGAGAACTCGAATAAAATCTCATTTCATTTTCTACAAAGAGAATAAGAAACTGAAAGAAGTGGAAATTATTAGAGTTCTTCACCAAAGAATGGATATTGAAAATAGACTAAATGACGAGTAGAAATATGGCAGCAGATAACGAGCAGTTTTGCAAGAGCTGAGAAGAAGTGCAAAACTCAACTTGTGTGCTTCTATTCAACAGTTGGGCTAAATTCAATTTTAGTGCTTCTATTTCCCAGACATCGCTAATTTGCAACCCGTTTTCGTTGCCTAAACAATTAATTGAATTTGTGCTAAAAAAAATTATTGATTTAGGAGTTTCATATTGCTAATTGATTAATTATAATAAAGTATAATTTTACTTGGTAATAAGGGATTTTAGATAATTTTTTGTCAATTTTAACCTGACAAACGCAAACAGATATCTTTATAAAAAAATATTTTTTCCAAAATATATTATCGTAAATTAGTAAAGTATTTGTGGTATTAATAACAAATAACTTTCAATGTAATGAATAATGAAATGCAAAATAGTATGCGTGCATACTATTTTTTTTATTTATCTTTACAAAAAATTTAAAATCAACCTTATACAATGAAAATATTAGTTTGCATTAGTAGTGTACCCGATACTACTTCCAAAATTAATTTTACAGCAGACAAATCTGCTTTCGATAAAACAGGAATCCAATGGGTAATCAATCCATTAGATGAATTTGCACTTACCAAAGCCGTAAAATTGCAGGAAAGCCAAGGAGCAACAGTAACTGTTGTTAATGTTGGTACTCCGGATACAGAGGCTGTAATCAGAAAGTCCCTAGCAATAGGTGCTAACGATGCTATCAGAATAAACCAGGATCCAAAAGATAGCTATTCCGTAGCCAAAGAAATTGCACAAATTGCACAAAATGGAAACTATGATTTGATACTTTGTGGGAAAGAATCCATTGATTACAACGGAGGATCTGTACCAGGAATGTTAGCTCAAATCCTAGACAAACCTTTTGTGAATGCTTGTATTGGATTAGAAATTAACGGGTCAGAAGCAAAAGCTGTTAGAGAAATTGAAGGTGGAAAGGAAACTGTTGCAGTACAACTTCCAGCTGTAATTGCAGGGCAAAAAGGAATGGTAGAAGAAACAGAATTAATTATTCCAAATATGAGAGGTATCATGTCTGCCAGAACAAAACCTTTGCAAGTGGTAGAACCAAGTTCCGCAGATGTAAAAGTAGAAGCTATGAGTTTTGAAAGCACTCCGGCAAGAGCAGCTGTAAAATTGGTATCTCCGGATAATATAGATGAATTGGTAAGATTGCTACACGAAGAGGCAAAAGTTATCTAATTCTAACTTATTTTTAACTTTAAAATAAAAAAAATGGCAATATTTGTTTACGCAGAAAATACAAATGGAAAATATAAAAAAGCAGCTCTAGAAGCGGTTTCTTATGCTAAATCTATAGCAGACAAAACAGGAGATACCGTTACTGCTATTACTATTAATGCTACCGACTCATCGGACTTGTTATATACACAAGGTGCAAATTTAGTAATGAAAATAGACAATGATTTACTGAAAAGTTTCAGTGCAAAAGCTTATGCAGAAGCTTTGAGCCAAACAACCAATGGAAATATAATCGTACTTCCTCATAGTACAATGGCAGCTTCTATTGCACCAATGTTGGCAATACAAAAAAATTATTCTTTGGTAACCAATGCTATCGAAACACCAGAAAGTACATCTCCATTTCAAGTAAAAAGAAAAGTTTTTTCTGGAAAAGGTTATATGTTGGCAAAAGCAGATGCACAAGGTGTGGTAGTAACTGTAGCACAAAATTCTTTTGGAGTGAAGTCCAATGCCGTTGCAGGTACTGAAGAAAATGCAACAGTAAATATTTCTTCTAATGATACACAAGTATTGGCACACGAAGAAGCATCTGGAAAATTGGATTTGAAAGAAGCAGAAATTGTAGTTTCCGCAGGTAGAGGTATGAAAGGACCAGAAAATTGGGGAATGATAGAAAATCTTGCTCAGGTATTAGGAGCAGCAACAGCTTGTTCTAAACCTGTTTCGGATATAGGATGGAGACCTCATACAGAGCATGTTGGACAGACAGGTAAAGCTATTTCTCCTAATTTGTATATAGCCATAGGGATTTCCGGAGCGATACAACATTTGGCAGGGGTAAATTCATCAAAAACTATTGTAGTTATCAATAATGACCCAGAAGCACCTTTCTTCAAGTCCGCAGATTATGGAATTGTAGGCGACGCATTCCAAATAGTCCCAGCACTTACAGAGAAAATTAAAGCTTTGAAGGGATAAAATGATAATTCCGTTCAAATAAAATTTAAAAGTCCGATATTTTTTCGGACTTTTTTTAATTTGCTATTTTATTTAGGTATTAGTTGAGCATATTTTAAAAAAAAAAGTATATTTGTTTCATGGATTACAAACTACTAATCATCCGAGGAATTTCTTATAGTCAGACCCAATCTGAAGCTTACGCACTTTTGCTGGAACATGAAGAAACGCATATCAAATTACCAATTGTAATTGGTAGTTCCGAAGCTCAATCTATATCTTTGGGTTTGGAAAAAGATTTGCAATCTCCACGACCTTTGACCCATGATATATTCACAACTTTTATGATGAACACAGGGTTTGAAGTAATATCTGTTTTAATATATCAAATTATTGATGGCGTATTTTTTTCAAATATCAATTTGAGAAATTCACTTTCAGGCAACGAGATGGTATTGGATGCCAGGACTTCTGATGCAGTAGCCATGGCTGTTAGATTTGATGCCCCTATATTCACAACTCAACAGGTCTTGGACGATGCAGGAATTTTATTGGATTTGGAAGATAATTCAATTGGAAATAAAATTGAAAATACAGCAGATTATATATCACCAAACAAATCTACCAACAAATTGGAAAATATTTCAACCAATGATCTTCAACTCATGTTGGAAGACGCTGTGGAAAAAGAAGACTTCAACCTAGCAATGGAAATTCAAAACGAACTAAATAAAAGAAATAAAAAAATAGATTGATGAATTATAAAATAAAATTAACCCTACTCAATTTTTTTCAATTTTTTGTATGGGGAGCTTGGCTTATTACCATTGCCAATTATTGGTTTGGTAGCAAAGGTTGGGACGGGACAAAATTCGGAGCAGTATTCAGTACCATGGGCTTTGCTTCTATTTTTATGCCAACCATTACCGGTATTATTGCAGATCGATGGATAAATGCTGAAAAACTCTATGGTATTTTACAAATTGCTTATGCGTTGGTATTATTTTATATTCCACAAGTCGGGGATCCTACCTCTTTCTTTTGGATAATGTTTTTGGCAATGTGTTTTTATATGCCAACTATTGCTCTCAATAATTCCATTTCCTATACTATTCTGAAAAATAGTGGAGGCGATGTCATCAATGATTTTCCTCCTATCAGAGTTTGGGGTACAATTGGTTTTATCGCTGCCATGTGGATTACCAATCTTTCTGGTAGTAAGGCTAACGAATTTCAGTTTTACATTGCTGGTGGAGCAGCATTATTATTAGGAATTTATTCTTTTTCTCTTCCAAAATGCCCACCTCAAAAACTAATAGACAAAAACTCTTCTTTCTCTCAACTACTTGGGTTAGATGCTTTCAGTCTTTTCAAAAATTACAAAATGGCTTTGTTCTTTCTGTTTTCCATGTTTTTGGGAGCAGCATTGCAATTGACAAATGCTTATGGAGATGTTTTCTTAAGCGAATTTGGTAACTTTCCAAAATATGCAAAATCAATAGTGGTAGAAAAATCAACTATTATCATGTCTATTTCACAAATTTCCGAAACATTATTTATACTTGCCATTCCTTTCTTTTTGAAAAAATTTGGAATAAAAATAGTCATGTTGATTTCCATGTTGGCGTGGGTATTACGATTCGGACTTTTTGCTTTTGGTTATCCAACTGGATTTGGATTGTTTCACATTATTTTGTCATGTATCGTTTACGGAATGGCTTTTGATTTTTTCAATATTTCAGGTTCTTTATTCGTAGAAACCCAAACCAATGCCAAGATTAGATCATCGGCACAAGGTTTATTTATGATGATGACCAATGGTTTTGGTGCTGTACTTGGGAGTTTGACTTCCGGTTGGTTGATAGATAAATTTTTCACACACGGGTTTACAAATGCACAAGATTTAGCAAATCATTTGGATACTACAATTGATAACCCTTCTTTTTTGTCATTTTTGACTAAACAAAATATCGAAATTACCAATAATGTTCTTTCTCATACGGTACCATTAAGGGATTGGCATAATATCTGGCTTTCTTTTGCAGCCTATTCATTGGTGATTGCAGTTCTTTTTGCTGTTTTTTTTAAACATAAGCATAATGCAGAAGACATAAAGTCAATCCAACATTAACAAAACAAAACCACTGTTAAAGTGGTTTTTTATTTTCATTTTATTTTTCAAAAATAAAATAATTGACACATTAACCTTTTGGTTCTTTTGTTTGGCTACGCCGAAACTTTATTTTCAAGGCAAAAGAACAAGAGTTTTAAAATCATTAACTTATATAGTTTTAAATTTGAATGCTGTACAGAATTAGATGATTTTAATTTCTCAATTAAAAATCATAATTTTGCACATCTAATAAAATGAAAATGAACACCTACAAAAATCCACTCGAAGATCGTTATTCCAGTGCAGAAATGCTCTATAATTTTTCTCCGGAAAACAAATTCCGAAATTGGAGAAAACTTTGGATCGCTCTTGCCGAAATAGAAAAAAACTTAGGTTTGGAAATTTCCGATGAGCAAATTGCCCAACTCAAAGACCAAGCCGAAAATATAGATTTTGAAAAAGCTGCCGAGTACGAAAAAAAATTCAGACACGATGTGATGGCTCATGTACACGCCTACGGAGATGTTGCTCCTTTGGCAAAACCAATCATCCATTTGGGTGCTACTTCCGCTTTTGTAGGCGACAATACAGACCTTATCCAGATGCGTGACGGATTGCTTATTGTAAGGAAACAATTGGTAAATGTCATTAAAAATTTATCCGATTTTGCCCTGAAATACAAAGATTTGCCGACTCTTGGTTTTACCCATTTCCAACCGGCACAACTCACAACAGTTGGGAAAAGAGCCACACTTTGGCTACAATCTCTACTCTTGGATTTTGAGGAGTTGGAATTTTTTATAGAAACTTTAAGATTTAGAGGAGTAAAAGGTACTACTGGTACTGCTGCCAGTTTCTTGGAGCTTTTCAATGGCGACTATTCCAAAGTTCAACACTTGGACAAAGAACTTTCCAAAAGATTTGGCTTCGAGAAAGTATTTGGCGTTTCCGGACAAACTTACGATAGAAAAATAGATGCAAAAGTTCAGGCTTTATTGTCGAACATCGCTCAGTCTGCTCATAAATTTACCAATGATTTGAGATTAT
This sequence comes from Bacteroidota bacterium, assembly GCA_018266965.1. Lineage (GTDB taxonomy): Bacteria > Bacteroidota > Bacteroidia > Flavobacteriales > Weeksellaceae > Amniculibacterium. The sequence goes on along the minus strand of JAFDZJ010000326.1, from coordinate 586 downwards.
TGGCAAACCTGAAAGAAATAGAAGAACCGTTTGAGAAAAACCAAATTGGATCTTCGGCAATGGCGTATAAAAGAAACCCTATGCGTTCTGAAAGGATTTCGGCTTTGTCCAAATTTGTTATTTCCCTACAAAATTCATCCGCAATGGTAGCCGCAACACAATGGTTTGAAAGAACTTTGGACGATTCTGCCAACAAAAGATTAGCCATTCCACAAGCATTTTTGGCGGTTGATGCTATTTTGTTGATTTGGAATAATATCCTTAATGGAATTGTAGTGTATGAAAACCGCATCCACAAACATATCATGGAAGAACTTCCTTTTATGGCAACCGAATATATTATTATGGAAGAAGTAAAAGCTGGTGGCGACAGGCAAGAAATCCACGAAACCATAAGAGTTCATTCCATGGAAGCCTCCAAAAAAGTCAAAATGGAAGGCAAAGACAATGATTTGATAGAAAGAATTATGAACGACGATAGTCTTAAATTTGATAAATCCAAATTGATGGAAGTCTTAGATCCTAAAAATTTCATCGGATTTTCACCTATTCAGACCGAAGAATTTGTAAAAAACGAAATACAACC
>JAFDZJ010000325.1 GCA_018266965.1 Bacteroidota bacterium | reverse complement strand
TTGTACAAAAAAAATACGCTGCGAAAAATCCTTTAAAACATTTTTTTTATAGGTAACATTGTACTTTCCCAACTCATTCAATTCCTTCGCACCAACAGATTTCAAATGACTATGTGCTTCAATAAGCGAATCTCTTTGTATTGTATTGGCATCAATAAATTTAGAATATTCTTTCCCTACTTGCAATAGTGTTTGTGTTACAATTTTCTTGTCACCATTAGAAACCGTGATATCGAAAAGAACCACAAATTCAGAAGTATCCTTGGTTTCTGCACTATATTTCGGTGGAGAAAACTGAATGTCAGTTGAAAAAACTTGTGAGTAACAAACATAATTTAGAAGAAAAAGAACTAGATAAAGAAATTTTTTCATAATGGAAAATTTTGTTGGTTAATTAGAGTAAAATTAAAATTACGAAAAATATTTTTAAAACTTTTACCAATTAATTGTAATTTGTAACTATTCTAAATAATTACTTCATCAATGCAATTAGAGTTGTGCTTACTGGTGCAACTCTTTTTTTGATAATAATTTTTGGTAACATTAGATATTAATCCGTAAAAAGCAGTAAATTTGTTGTCCACTTTTAAAAAAAGTATATTATGAATAAATATTTTGGTTTGATAGCCTTGTTAGTAGGGAGTCTTTTCTTTGCCCAACAACAAAAAGGACAATTGCGAAAAGTAGCAGTTGTAGGCTTTCTGAATGTCGAAAACCTTTGGGATACCATTCCTTCCGCCGATTATATCGATGGCACCAAGGACAAATCCAACCCTGCATTCCACAGAAGTGTACCTATCGACTCTATAAAATATCTGAAAGTAGATCCAGAACCTTACAAAGGTGTTTGGAATGACAGCAACCTGAAAGGCAAAAGAGTAATCCGCTACCAAGGAGGAAATGAAGAGTTCACCCCGAAAAGTCCAAAAAATTACAATACCAAAGTCTATAAAACCAAACTAGCAAACGAGGCAAAAGTAATCTCCGAAATCGGAGCCAAATATTCTGGTTCCGCTCCTGCAATTGTAGGATTGCTTGAAATAGAAAACCGACAAGTAGTACAAGACCTTATAAAAGAACCTGCCATTGCCAAATACGATTACGGAATTATCCACTACAACTCTTACGACTATCGTGGGATTGATCCAGCTTTCATCTATCAAAAAAGAAGATTTACCCCAAGTAATTCTCTGAAAAAAGAAGTAGTAATATTTGGCGAAGATGGTAAAAGAGAATATACCAGAGATATACTGGTGCTTACCGGATTGTTGGACAACGAGAAAGTAGCACTATTCCTCAATCACTGGCCATCTAGAAGAGGAGGCGAAGCAATTTCCCTACCGAAAAGAAACGCTGCTGCTGCGGTGCTAAAACAACAAATGGACAGCGTAAGAGCTTTGGATCCTAAAACAAAAATATTTGCCATGGGCGATTTCAATGACGACCCTGTTAGTAGTAGTTTCAAAAATGTGTTGAAAGCCGTAGGAAACCCCAAAGACCTTTCCGAACAAACTCCTTACCTCAACTTGATGTATCCTTTGTACAAAAACGGGGTAGCTTCTTTGGCGTATCAAGATGCACCTAATTTGTTCGACCAAATAATAGTTTCCGGCAATATGTACAACCCTAACAACGAAGCTAGAAAAGAATATTCCGTATATAAAGCCGAATTGTATGCTCCACCTTATCTCATTACCAAAGAAGGTAGTTACAAGGGCTACCCTTTCCGTTCTTGGGCAGGAGACAAATTTACAGGAGGTTACTCCGACCACTTTCCTGCTTTTGTCGTATTGCAAAGAGCTGCAGAATAGATTTTATTTCTGAAAATATTTTACAAAAAAAATAAAAAACCAATATCTTACATATTGGTTTTTTATTTTAACAATTTTCGACTAATAATTTGTTCAATTCACTAGCAAGTTGATTTTTGTTTTCATTGATTTATTAGTTATTACAATGTCGTTGCAATTTCAAAAAGTTGTTTTGTTGTTTTCCAATTTCTTGTGGTTACATTTAGTTTTAGTTTATTTTCAAACAAATTGTTTGTAAGTTTTGAATTACTATAACCGTTGGGACAATAGAGATAAATTGTTTTGCCGACAATTTTGTAACTATCGTTCTTTAATTCTACTTGTTCTAATTGAGCAATATTTTGGTATGTTGGAAAGTCTGAAAGAAAAGTAATATGAAAAAATTCTGATTTTTTTGATTTATCATTTGAAAATGGATTAGAATTTATTATAGTTCCCAATTCATCTTTGGTAAATGTCAAAACAGGAACATCATAACCAAAATACTTTTCTATATTTTCCTTTATGGTATTGCTTATTTTATCCACATCTATCAGTTTAGATTGAAAAACAATATTCCCACTTTGGATATAAGTTTTAACATTTTCAAATTTCAAATCGGCACACATTTTTTTCAAAGCATCCATTTTTATCATTCTGTGTCCACCAACATTTATTCCTCTTAAAATTGAAATATAAGTTTTCATTTCAGTTAATAAAATTACTTTAAAAAATCACTTTATGATGACGGTAAAATAAAACTACATTCTATTAACCGTGCCAATTCCTAGTAGAGAAAGAGATTTCCGGATAACTGTTGCAGTAATTTGAGACAATTGCAAACGGAATTCTTTCACTTCGGATTGTTCATGGTTCAGGATAGGATTGTTTTGATAGAAAGAATTATATGACTTCACAACTTCATATACAAAATTGGCTACAATGGCTGGACTAAGAGTTTCTGCTGCTTTTTTTACTACTTCTTTATAATTTCCTAATAACATAAGTAAATGTTTCTCATAAGTATTGAGGTCTATAGATACTTGGTTATCGAATTTTTCTTGTCCGGATTTATTGAGCAAAGACTGTATCCTAGCATAGGTATATTGTATAAAAGGAGCTGTATTTCCCTCAAAATCCACGGATTTTTTCGGGTCGAAAAGCATTTTCTTTTTCGGATCAACTTTCAGGATAAAATATTTCAAAGCACCTAGACCAACAGTTTCGTAAGAGTTTTCTTTTTCGGAGTTGGATAAATTGTCTAGCTTTCCAAGTTCTTGTGCTTTTTGTTTTGCAGTTTCGTACATTTCTTGCATCAGATCATCGGCATCTACAACGGTTCCTTCACGGGATTTCATTTTACCTTCTGGCAATTCCACCATTCCGTAGGACAGATGATGCAAATCCGAAGCCCAAACATATCCTAATTTTTTCAGGATAAGAAATAGTACTTGGAAATGATAATCCTGCTCGTTTCCAACGGTATATATCAATTGCTGAATGTTATTTTTTTTGAATCTTTCTATTGCAGTACCAACATCTTGGGTCATATACACAGAAGTACCATCGCCACGGAGAAGAAGTTTTTGATCCAATCCTTCATCGGACAAATCAACCCAAATGGATTGGTCTTCTTTTTGGTAAAAAATTCCTCTGGACAATCCTTCTAATATGATGTCTTTTCCTAGGATATAGGTATCACTTTCGTATTGTACTTGGTCGAAATCTACACCCATTCTTTGGAAAGTTTCTTGAAAACCTGCATACACCCATTCATTCATCATTTGCCATAGTTGTCTTACTTCTGGTTTGCCTTGTTCCCAATCCAACAACATCTGTTGAGCTTCCAATATTATAGGTGCTTGTTTTTTGGCAGACTCTTCATCTATCCCTTGGGATTTCAGTTCGGCGATTTGGGATTTGTAGAGCTTATCAAATTCTACATAATAATTTCCTACCAACTTGTCGCCTTTCAGTTTTGCACTTTGTGGGGTTTCTCCATTTCCAAATTTTTGCCACGCCAACATCGATTTGCAAATATGGATACCTCTATCATTAATAATTTGGGTTTTTATAACACTATATCCAGCTTCTTTCAGAATATTGGCAACGGAAAATCCTAAAAGATTATTCCTAACATGACCAAGATGAAGTGGCTTGTTGGTATTGGGAGAGCAATACTCCACCATTACGGTTTTATTTATCTTTTCAGTTTTTTCGATAGTATTAGTAAGCGATTGAAACTGCTCTAAAAACAAATGATTTTTGATAGACAAATTCAAAAAACCTTTCACTACATGAAAACTTTCGATATAATCTACGGAAGCAACCAACAATTCTCCCAATTCCTGTCCCAAAACATCGGGACTTTTTTTGAGCATTTTCACCAATGGAAAAATCACAATGGTAAAATCACCTTGAAAATCGGTTTTATTTTCTTGAACTTCTAGATTTATATTCTCCAATTGGTAGTTGGACTGGAGTAATTTTGTAATATTATTCTGTATTTCGGTTTTTATATTCATCTTATTTTAAAAAATATTGGCAAAGATATGAAATAATAAAAGCTGGTAAATGGATAATCTTCACAAAAAATATTAATAACAAAGGGGTTATTCTAAAATATAAATATTAACTTCAACCTTTCAATTTTTTATTACATGAGTATTACCCAACTTACACCCATTTTATACACAGTCGAATTAGAAAATAGTATTGATTTTTATTCTAATATTTTAGGAGCAAAAGTTAATTATTCCACAGAGAATTGGGCATTCATACAACTTGACCTCGTAGAACTAATGCTTTCTAAACCCAATAGACATACAGATTTTATAAAAGCAAAATTCACGGGATCATTTTATTTTAAAACTGACAATGTGCTTGAATTTTGGAATTTAATAAAAGATAAAGTGGTCATAGTCTATCCATTACAAGAATTCGACTATGGTATGAAAGAGTTTGCTTTATATGATAACAATGGGTATGTATTACAATTTGGACAAGAAATTGTATAATTATATAGAGATGAAATTGAAAAGAATAAATCAAAACTATAGTATTTTAGGGTTTCACTTATCTGATACAAAATAGTAGAAAATTTAAAAAAAAACAAGATATTGCCACAGAATTGCAAATTTATTTTTTTTAAATTGAATGATATTTCCGCAACAACAATTTACCCAAAACCAAATTAGTATAATAAAGTCAATTTCCGTAAATTTGCAATCTTATAATTTTCAATACAAGCCATTAGCAAAAACAATATGACTTCACAAGAAATCCGACAACAGTTCCTGGACTATTTCCAAAGCAAAGCACACCTTATCGTTCCTTCTGCACCCATCGTTCTGAAAGATGATCCTACCCTGATGTTCTCCAATTCAGGAATGACACAGTTCAAAGATTATTTCCTAGGCTACAAAACTCCAAAATCTCCTAGGATTGCGGACACCCAAAAATGCCTGAGGGTTTCGGGAAAACACAACGATTTGGACGATGTGGGTAGAGACACCTATCATCATACCATGTTCGAAATGCTTGGTAACTGGTCTTTTGGAGATTATTTCAAAAAAGAAGCCATCGCTTTTGCTTGGGAATTATTGACAGAAGTTTATAAAATCCCAAAAGAAAATCTGTTCGTTACCATTTTCGAGGGCGACGAAAAGGAGAACCTAGACAGAGATCAAGATGCTTATAACTATTGGAAAGAATATATTTCCGAAGATAGAATCATCAACGGAAACAAAAAAGATAATTTCTGGGAAATGGGCGAATCTGGACCTTGTGGACCTTGCTCGGAAATACATATCGACCTGAGAACAGCGGAAGAAAAAGCAAAAATCTCTGGTCTTTCTTTGGTTAATAACGACCATCCTCAAGTGGTAGAAGTTTGGAATTTGGTTTTTATGGAATTTAACCGAAAAGCCGATGGAAGCCTAGAAAAACTCCCTGCCCAACATGTAGATACCGGAATGGGTTTCGAGAGATTGTGCATGGCTTTGCAAGGGAAAACTTCCAATTACGACACCGATGTATTCACTCCGCTAATCGCAAAAGTAGAACAAGTAACCGGAAAAAAATATGAAGGTATCCTAGAAAATGAAAAAGATATTGCCATAAGAGTTGTGGTAGATCATATCCGAGCTGTGGCTTTTTCCATTGCAGATGGACAACTGCCTTCCAATGGTGGAGCTGGTTATGTAATCCGAAGAATATTGAGAAGAGCAATTTCTTATGCCTATCGTTTCCTAGACTCCAAAGAACCTTTCTTGTACCAATTGGTTGCTGTATTGAAAGAACAAATGGGAGCTTTCTTCCCTGAAATCATCAAGCAAGAAAAATTGGTAACAGAAGTGATAAAAGAAGAAGAAAATTCTTTCTTAAAAACTATTGAACATGGCTTGGTAAGGTTAGATACCATCATAAAAGACACTATAAAAAAAGGAGAGAAAATATTGCCAGGAGCCGAAGTTTTTGAATTGTACGACACTTATGGTTTCCCAGCGGATTTGTCCAGAATTATTGCCGAAGAAAAACAACTTACTGTGGACGAAATCGGTTTTGAGGAGGAAATGCAAAAACAAAAAAATCGCTCCAAAAAATCATCTGCCCAAAAAGTATATGATTGGGAAGTGGTGGCAGAATTGCCGGAAAACTTTGTAGGTTATGACAAAACAGAAAACCAAGTTAGGATAACCAGAGCTAGAAAAGTAGAAAACAAAGACGGAATTTTTTATCAAATCGTGTTGAACGAAACACCTTTCTATCCAGAAGGTGGTGGACAGATTGGAGATAGTGGATTGTTGATTTTTGACAATGAGGAAATACCGGTACTAGAAACCAAAAAAGAAAATGGATTGATTATTTCGCTTATACCAACACTACCTAGTGATTTGAAAGCCGAGTTTTCAGCAAAAGTAAACCTTGCTAACAGAAAAAATACCCAAGCCAATCACTCGGTTACGCATTTGTTGCACGAAGCTTTGAGAACGGTTTTGGGAACACATGTAGAGCAAAAAGGTTCATTTGTAGGTCCAGAATATTTACGATTTGACTTTTCTCATTTTTCCAAAATGACAGAAGATGAATTGGCATTGGTGGAGAAAATGGTAAATGACAAAATAAAAGAAAATATCGCATTGCAAGAGTTCCGAAATATTCCAATTGCCGAGGCAATGGA
>JAFDZJ010000324.1 GCA_018266965.1 Bacteroidota bacterium | reverse complement strand
TTTACAGCGATTACGAAAGGAGCCATAGGTTTTATTTTTTGTAATAAAAAATTGCCCATAATCTTGAAATCTGGTCGGATTTCGCTAATGATTTTACACATCAAAATACCGTCTATTGCACCTAATGGATGGTTGGAAACCAAAATGAAAGGTCCTGTTTTTGGTATCTTTGCGAGATCTTCCTCGAAGACTATGTATTGCAAATCCCTTTCTTTTACAAAAGATTCGAAAAAATCTTTTCCATTTTTGTCTTTTAATTTATCGTATAATTTATTAACCTCATTTATTTTTGAAAGCTTCATCAAAGCAGAGGCTACTGGATTTTTCAAAAATCCAATTTTACTAAGCCCAGTTGCTTTTATTAGTTCTTCTTTGGTTACTAAACTCATTTTGTTTGTGTTTTTATGATTGGGTTATCATTTGTAAAGTCTTTTTGGAAAGCTGTTCCAAGAGGATAGTTTTGTTTTTGTAAAATTTCTCCATATTTTCCAAATTTACATTTCTTACGGTAAATAGATTTACATTTTCGTAAATTTCTATATTAAATTTACTTTTCAAATCCTGTTTCAAAAGGTTTTGATTTCCGTATTTGTCCTCTATACAAATAGCCAAAGAAATTGCAGAATTTTGTATTAATGAAACTTTAATTTTGTATTTTGCCAAATAAGAAAAAATTTCGCTGATATGTTCTTCTGCTATAAAAGAAAAATCTTTGGTGTCGATATGTAAAAGTATTTGGTTGTCTTTTAAAATATAGGACTCTTCATTTTGGTTGATGTCCGAATTTCCAATTTTTGTTCCTGCATCTTTTGGGTGTAAAAATGATTTCACATAAAAAGGAATGTTTTTTTGTTGTAGAGGTTGTAGGGTTTTAGGATGGATTACCGAAGCTCCGTAATATGCCATTTCTATCGCTTCTTCGTATGAGATGTTGGAGAGTAATTTCACATTTTCAAATTTCCTAGGATCACCGGTCATTACTCCTGGAACATCTTTCCAAATAGTCATAGATACAGCATCTAGACAATAGGCAAATATAGCTGCACTATAATCCGAACCTTCTCTTCCTAGGGTAACTGTAAAACTATTATCATCTGATCCAATAAATCCCTGGGTTACAAAACATTTTTGTTTGTCCAACTCTGCAATTTTTTGAGAGGTAATATCCCAATGGATTGCACCTTCTCTGTATGTATTATCGGTTTTTATATAATCTCTGGCATCTATCCAGTCGTTTTGATATTGTAAATCGTTCAGGTATTCGCTGATGATTTTTGATGAAATCATCTCTCCACAACTTACGACTTGGTCATACACAAAATTGTAATTAGGGGATTTGTTTCTTCTAAGGAAAGATTCCATATCATCAAAAAATATGGAAATCTCATCAAAAATGGGATGGTTTTTTTGAAAAAGTCCTTCTGCTATTGCTATATGATATTGTTTTATCTCCGTAACTTCATTATGATAACTGGTCTTTTGGAAATACAATTCTACAATTTTCTCTAACGCATTGGTTGTTTTTCCCATGGCGGAAACTACCAACAAACATTGTTCAAAACTTTGATTTTCTAATACCAAAGCTACATTTTTTACATTTTCTGCATCTTTAACCGATGCACCCCCAAATTTGAATACTTTCATTGTAAGTTATTGCAATATAGTATTTTAAATAAATACCCTTTTTTCTTTTTTTTTAATTAAACATCAAAAATAAAAATTTTGTTTGGAAATTGTACTATCTTTTATTCTTTTTGTTTTTTTGAAAGGTTTAATAACTGAAAATCAAATTGGTTGTTATTGTTTTTTTCATTATGTTTCGCATAGTTACAATATCGTTTTCTTTTAGATTTAAAATATAATTTTCCAGTGTCGGTAATTTTTTGCATATTTACACTATCGAATTTTTAAAAAAAATATGGACAATTCTTTACAAACATTAGGCGAATTTATTATAGACAAACAAGATGATTTTCAATACACTACGGGAGAATTATCTCGATTGTTAAGTGCAATTCGATTGGCGTCAAAAGTAGTAAACCGAGAGGTGAACAAGGCAGGAATTGCCAACATAATAGGAGTTGCAGGGAATACAAATGTACAAGGAGAGCAACAGCAAAAATTAGATGTTATTGCTAATGAAATATTTATTACTGCACTATCTCAAAGAGAGGTAGTCTGTGGAATTGCTTCTGAAGAGAATGATGATTTTATAGAGATAAAAAGCACGGTAAATGGTGATAAAAGCAAATATGTAGTGTTGATAGATCCATTGGATGGTTCGTCTAATATAGATGTAAATGTATCTGTTGGGACAATTTTTTCTATTTACAGAAGAGTTACAGAGCCAGGAACTCCTGTGGAATTGAAGGATTTCTTACAAAAAGGCGATGTGCAAGTTGCGGCAGGTTATGTTGTATATGGATCATCTACTATGATAGTTTATACAACAGGAAATGGCGTGAATGGTTTTACCCTCGATCCTAGTTTGGGAACCTATTATCTTTCTCATCCTAATATGCAATTTCCTGAAAATGGGAAAATTTATTCCATCAACGAAGGTAATTATATAAAATTTCCACAGGGTGTGAAAAATTATTTAAAATATTGTCAAATGATGGAAGGAGATAGACCTTATACATCGAGATATATTGGTTCTTTGGTGTCGGATTTTCATAGAAATATGATAAAAGGAGGAATATACATTTATCCATCTTATGCTAACGCTCCAAACGGTAAGCTTCGATTGTTGTACGAGTGCAATCCAATTGCTTTTATTACAGAACAAGCGGGAGGAAAAGCTACCGACGGATTTACCAGGATTATGGAGATGGAACCAACCGAGCTGCACCAAAGAGTGCCATTTTTCTGTGGTTCCAAAATCATGGTGGAAAAAGCAGAAGAATTTATGCGAATGGATGCAGTGAAAGATTAATAAGAAAATAAAAATACATTTCCAAAGCCTAAAAAACTTTGGATTTTTTTTACCCAACCTCATAACCTCATAACCCCATAACCTCATCACCTCTTAACTTCTCAACCTCAATGAAAGCTTTCTTTCAGCCTTATTCTTTAATTTTCAAACAACCCAGTGGGACTTCTCGAGGGATTTTGCATACCAAAGAAACCTTT
>JAFDZJ010000323.1 GCA_018266965.1 Bacteroidota bacterium | reverse complement strand
GCTTTTGCCAAATAATCAACCGTGTCTTTGGATTCGGAAAAGATGACCAATTTGCCTTCTACATTGGTTTTCTTATTCAAGAATTGTTTGGTGAGTTGAGCAATGAAAACATCCATTTTCGGGTCGTTTTCAATTGCGTTCCAACCTTTCACTAATTCCTTAATGAGTTTGGAATCCTTTTTTAAACTTTCAATAAAGCCGTCTTTGAAATCGGAACTTTTAAAAGTTTGGTTCTTCGGATTTTCTTCGCTTAGTCGTTCAATTTCTTTTTCAATATCTTCTTCACTCCAACCTTTGTCCAATAGCTTGTTCACATTGGTGTCGGGAGCAATGAACACTTTGTTGTTTTCAAACATTTCTATCATTCGGTCTGTCGCTGTTTGAAAATTTACCAATGACTTTTTGAAAGCATAGAAACTACTTTCCAATCGTTTTACCAATTGGGTTTTCATTATAAAAGCCAACGATTTAGAAACCGTTTCCGCATTTTCGTAATACTTGTCTTGAATTTCTTGTTTCAGTCCGGCAATGGCTTGGTAACGGCTGTATTTTAGTTTGTCTTCGTCTGTGAGGTAGAAAACTGTTTTGTGAAAAAGTTCATTTAGTTTTTCATCCATCAGATATTCCACTTTTTTGGGTGGGTCAACTTTAGGGAACTTAATTCCTTGTTCGTCTAAGTCAATTTTGTATTCAGGAATATTTTCAAGGTCGGTTCTGGTTCTGCGAATGGTAATTGGTTCAATTACATTCTTGCGAATTTTTCCGTAAATGGTTCTCAGCTTATTTACATCTAATTCTTCAAAACGCTTTAGCGTTTTATATTGCTCCATTAGTGGAGCAAAGAATGAAGTAAGATTAGTTATGGGCAAAGTGGATTGTCTTGCATCCTGAAACATTTGTATTTGATAAAAAATGTCGTCAGGTCGGTTGTTCAAAGGAGTAGCTGATACTAAAATTACTTTTTTCTGTAAGCCGTCAATCAATCCTTTGTTGGCTCTCGGACTTTTACAAATCAATTGCAAGTTTTGAAAAGCACCAGTTAAGTAATTACGAAACTTGTGGGCTTCGTCCACAATTATTAAGTCGTAATCTTCTTTATTCCAATAATCTTGATGTCCTTCAAGTATTTTTTCAAGGCTTCCGTTGGTGATGAACTTGGTGTATTTGTCGAGTTGAAAATCTTTAAAAGTGTTTTTCCAGTTTTTCTCAACTGCTGGCGGATAAACGATTAATATTTTGGTGTTATCCCTTCCGTTTTGCATTAAAAACTTCTTTGCCACCATTGCAGCAATAACGGTTTTTCCCAAACCCACCACATCTGCTAACAGAAAGCCGTTGTGCTTTAAAAGCATATTGAAACCTTCGTTTACTGCATCAACCTGGTAAGAAAGTTTTTTGAAGTTTTGAGGCAAGTCGCCCATCGAATCAGGGTCGTAGTCAATGTTCTTTCCAAAGTATTCAGTTAATAGTTTTATGTAAAGTTCAAAAGGTGTTATTTCTTCATTCAGATACGTTTCCTTTTTGATATTTTGAATATCAACGGGCAGAATGTCCACCGATTCAGCCCAAAGTTTTTCAAATTCATCTGTCGCAAATTTTACATCAGGATATTCAGTTAGTTGAACATTGAATTCGTAATTGTAAAAATTACCACCACCAAGTCCAGCATCTGTCAAGTTTGATGAACCTGTAATTGCTGTTGCAGGTGTATGTTGGTTAAATGGCTCTGGTCGTAAAATGTAAACTTTGGCGTGAATCTTCTTTTCAGGATGAGCTTTGATTTGAATTTTCTTTTCAATCAAGTCGTCAATGAATTGCAAAATTCCTTTTTCGGTGTCTTTATCGTAATTGGCTTTTTCAATGTCTTCCTGAATTTTCTTGATAAAATCTTCTTTGGTCTTTTCGTGATTTTTGAAAAATTCAAGTCCTTCCTTTTGAGCATCTGCAAGCATTTTGTCAATGTTGATGCCAACCAAAATTCTGATGTGTGGCACTTTGTCCAAAAACGGTCTGATACGGAAATAGCCTGATGCCCGAAAGTAGCCTACTAAAGCGTCAAAATATTGTATGTTGGGATTGAAAGTAAATACTCCTTCAAACTTGTTGATTAAGGTGTTCTCTTCGCTATTAGTAAAAAACTTTGTTGACATATATGTTTTAAATTCTTAGGTCGTTAAATTACTTATTATTCTTGGTGTGTTGGCAAAGAAGTGGCTCTTTTGGTATTGCTGAAGCGTTGGCTTGTGTGTCGGGGCAAAACCAAATGTGCCACTTGTGCGGCTGGCTAAAATTATTTTTAAAAAATGCGGGTCGGCAAAAAAAATAAAACACGAAGCGTTGGGCAGTCGTGTCGGAAAAAAGTCCGCTGTTAAGTTTATATGTTGTCCTGTTGTTTCGATAATTTTCTGTCAGTTTAATGGTTGTTGTGTCGTCCAATACGCTTGCCTATAACGTTTCGGGGGTTTGCGATGGCGGGGAGTTTTAGCACTAAACTTTGTTCGGAGAGCTGAACTTCCACCTTGCACAAAAGTGTCTG
>JAFDZJ010000322.1 GCA_018266965.1 Bacteroidota bacterium | reverse complement strand
TCCTATAACAATATACAACACTACGACTCCACAAGATTACCAGAAAAAATAATCATCATGGCAAATGTTTCCCAAATTGTAAACAACCTTACCGATGCTATGACCAAAATAAAAAGAGCGGGAAACACCAAAAACCTTACCTCAATCTCTGGCAATCAAGCAAGTATAGGTACGACAAATCCCAGCAATACAAAATTATTTTTGCTTTTGCTAGAAGACTAATTAACCAACAATTTTAAATTAATAATTTTGGACAAAAATCTAATTCAGCGGTTAATTTCCGGAGCAATTTATGGTATCGTTATTTTTTTGTGTACCTCGTTGTATGGAGAAAAATTATTGCAACCACTATTTCCAATTGTAAAACAACAATACCTTTATTATTCACTTATAGTTTTTTTGTTAACTGTGGGTACTTGGGAATGTGTTAGGATTATGAAATTTGACCCAAAAGGTTGGGAAAAGTGGGTTACTTACCCTATAGTTGCATTAATTTTTTACAGATTTACAAAAAAATATTTCAATCATACATTCTTTTTTGATGCCAATGTTTCGGAATTATTAGCACTATTGTTATTAATAATCGCCATTGTAACACTATTTCGATTCAGCAAGGAATTGTATTTCGACAATGGAAAACTAATATTTACAGTAGTCTATCTTAGTATCCCATTCGGATTGGCTTTGGGAATTCCAAAATACAATGGGACTGATATATTATTTGGTTCCGAAGTTTTTTTATTATTCGTCCTTATTTGGAGTTCGGACTCATTTGCCTATTTCACTGGAAGACTGTTTGGTAAACATAAAATGGCACCCAAAATATCTCCTAAAAAAACTTGGGAAGGATTTGCAGGAGGCTTTGTTTTAACAATAATTTTGGGGATTTTTATAGAAAAATATTATCCAGAACTCCGAGGGAATTGGATTGTTATTGGTGGTTTGGTAGCAATATTTGCACCTTTGGGCGATTTGGTAGAAAGCCAACTAAAAAGAACATTTGGGGTAAAAGATAGTGGAAATATCATTCCCGGACACGGTGGAATATTGGACAGGTTGGATAGTTTTATCATCTGTGTACCAGCAATTTATTTGTATTTCATTCTGGAAAAACTTATATCATAAAAACTTTGTATTTTTGCCAAATTAAAAATCATTAATGAAACTCCACAAAGAATCCAAAGGCACCATAATAGTTGCAACCCTTGTTGTACTTTTGCTTGGTTTACCAGCTATTTATTTTTTTAAATCTTTTTCGCTTATCATCATCATTCCATTGTTGGTATTGTATGGTTTGGTTTTCTGGTTTTTCAGAGTGCCGGAAAGGAATATTTTGGAACAAACCAACGCTGTTATTGCTCCTGTTGATGGAAAAGTTGTAATGATAAAAGAAGTAGAAGAAAACGAATTTCTGAAGGAAAAATGTATTCAGGTTTCAATATTCATGTCGCCTCTTAATGTGCATATTTGTAGATATCCGGTTACGGGAAAGGTAGTTTATAAAAAATATCATCCAGGAAAATATTTGGTTGCTTGGCACGAAAAATCATCTGAACTAAACGAAAGAACTAGTGTAGCTGTGGAAACCACTACACAACATAAAGTGCTTTTCCGACAAATTGCTGGGTATGTAGCCAGGAGAATTGTTTTTTATTGTAATGAAGGAGATGTTGCAAAAGCAGGACACGAATTTGGATTTATAAAATTCGGATCCAGAATGGATGTTTTCTTGCCATTAAATACAGAAATTATCTGCAAAATTGGAGATATTACCACAGGAGGGATAGATGTTATTGCCCAATTGAAGAATTAAAAACTTTCCAAAGAACAAATAAAAAGCGAAACTATTGTGCAGTTTCGCTTTTTTGTTGAAGGTTATGAATTGTGCTTTCTTAATTTTTCTATCAATACTGCTGGAAATTCTTCGGAATAGAGTCCATACCCATTTACTAATAATCCTTTTGTTTTGAATTTTTCAGATGAGATTGCGTATATTACGGATTCGTCATCTGGGTCTGTAAGTCCATCAAAACGAAAAATCGCATCTATTTCAAACTCATCGGACATAAGTTGATTTTGTGTCCTGTTGCACACCACACAATCCTCGTGAAGGTTGAAATCCAATGTATAACCTTCTTCTCTTAATGCTGTTATTGTTTCTGAAAGTGTCCCGTAACTTGTTTTCATGATGAAAAAATTTATTGAAATAAAGTTACAAAAAATATCAATACAAAAATAAAGGGCAATTATTTATAAAAAAAATAATTACCCTTGAATATTATCTATTACAATTTTACTTTTCCAGTGCCAAGTCTATAACTTCACTCATCTTTGTTACAAAATGTATTTTTAAGTTTTTCAGATAATCTTGTTTTATTTCTTCCACATCTTTTCTATTGGCTTCGCAAAGGATTACTTCTTTCACACCTGCTCGGGTTGCAGCGAGTAATTTTTCTTTTATACCACCCACAGGAAGCACTTTTCCTCGTAATGTAATTTCACCAGTCATTGCCAAGTGAGGTTTTATTTTTTTATTTCTAAAACTAGAAACCATAGACGAAAGCATGGCTATACCTGCGGAAGGTCCATCTTTGGGAGTTGCACCTTCCGGGACATGGACATGGATATTTTTGTTTTCCAGCAAATCTTTATCAATACCAAGTTCCAAGTGTTTGGCTTTTATATATTCCAAAGCAATTGTGGCGGACTCTTTCATCACATTACCAAGGTTACCTGTCATGGTTAGGATTCCTTTACCTGTACTCAATATACTTTCTATAAACAAAATATCTCCACCTACAGAAGTCCAAGCCAAACCAGTTACTACTCCGGGAACACTCGTTTCTTCTGAATTGTTTTTTGTCCTTGGCACTCCTAATATTTCATCAATTTTATCAATGGATATTTTTGCATCGAAAGATTTCTCCATTGCTGTTTGCAGAGCCACCCATCTTGCAATGGCTGCTATCCTTTTTTCCAAAGTTCTTACTCCACTTTCGGAAGTGTGAGCTTCTATAATATGTTTTAGTTCGGTGTTACCTAGTTTGAAAGATTTGGTAGTTAATCCGTTTTCATCTTGTTGTTTTTTCAGCAAATGTCTTTTAGCAATTTCCGATTTTTCTTCCAAAGTATAACCGGCAATCTCTATCAATTCCATTCTATCCAATAGCGGAGATTGTATGGTGGATAACGAGTTGGCTGTTGCAATAAACATTACTTTGGAAAGGTCGTATCCCATTTCCAAAAAATTATCATAAAAAGAATTGTTTTGCTCTGGATCCAATACCTCCAACAAAGCCGAACTAGGATCACCGTGGATACCTTGTCCTAGTTTGTCGATTTCGTCCAATACAATAACAGGATTGGAAGTTCCAGCTTTTTTTATGCTTTGCAAGATCCTTCCAGCCATCGCTCCAATATAAGTTTTTCTGTGTCCTCGGATTTCGGATTCATCATGCAAACCACCCAAAGAAACTCTTACATATTTCCTGCCCAAAGCATCGGCGATGGATTTCCCCAAAGAGGTTTTTCCAACTCCCGGAGGACCTACCAAACAAAGGATAGGAGATTTCATATTATTTTTTAATTTCAGAACCGCCATGTGTTCCAAAATTCTTTTTTTAATATCTTCCAAACCAAAATGAGCTTTGTCCAATGATTTTTCCGCTTTGTTGATGTCAAAAACATCTTTGGTATAAGTTTCCCAAGGCAAATCCGTGAAAAAATCCAAATAATTTCTTTGGATATTATAATCCGGTGAATTAGGATTTTGTCTTTGTAGTCTTTTTATTTCTCTTTGGAAATGCTCCTCAACTTCGTTATTCCAGTTTTTGGTTTTAGCTTTGGCAATCAATTCTTCTACATCGGATTCTGGACCTCCTCCTAGTTCTTCTTGTATCGTACGGATTTGTTGGTTGAGATAGTATTCTCTTTGGTTTTTATCTAATTCTTTATTGGTTTTTTGATGAATTTGTTGGCGTAGTTCCAATTTTCTGAAATCCTCCAACATCAATTCATAACAATGCTCTGCTCTTTTGTGGAGTTGTTTTTCTTCCAATAAAGATTGTTTGTCTAGTGTAGGAAAATTGGAATTGGTACAGATAAAATTAAGCAATTCCTCCCCTTTTGTCATGTTATTGATTGCAAAGTTAGCTCCGTTCGGGATATTGGGATCTATATCAATAATTTTTGATGCCAAATCTTTTATGTTGTCCAACAGAGCATCATATTCTTCATTTTTTTTGGGACTAATATCCGATAGTTTGGTGATTTCCGCAGAGAAAAAAGGTTCTTTGGCAAGTATTTTTTTTATTTTGAATCTTTGGATTCCTTTGGTTATAGCGGTTGTATTTCCGTCCGGCAAGTTGATGGTTTTTATAATTCTAACGATAGTACCCGTGAGATAGATGTCTTTTTCCTCTGGATTTTCTACATTAGGATTTTTTTGACTAACAATACCAATCAATTCATTCTTTTTTTGAGCCTCTTCCAATAATTTCTTACTCTGTTCTCTCCCAGCAGTAATTGGTATTATTATCTTTGGAAACATTACCAAATTTCGCACAGGAAGTATTGGAAATATTTTTTGACTAATTTTTAATTTTTCATCATTGTTTTCTCCAAGGTTAATTTCCTCGGTTACAATACTTATTCCGTCGGGAAATATATTATCAAAATCTATATCTTCAAAATCCATCATATTTTACTGACAAATTGTCTTTTTTATTGTTTGTTGTCCTATGATAATTGTTGTATAAAACAAAAATCGCCCACATCTATTGTAGGTAGAGTTGTATTTTTCAATTCTTGTGCCACAGACAATATTTGGACAATTTTGCCACACAAATTCAAATTTTGATTTTTATTGTTTTAAAATTCAAAAAGAAAAAGTAAGAATAATGACAACATATTAGTACACATCATAATATATAAAACAATCAATAACCTGTTGTGTATTTTTAATTATGAAATAAATTACTGAATATGAGGCTTAATACCGATTGGATATTCGTAATAGTCCAATTACAGTATCCTAAACGACTATCACATAGGCATTTTACAATTTATTATTAGACTATTTTATAAATCAATTTGGTACAACATCGTTATAGCTTTGCGTCATAAAAACATTAAACCTTTAAAAATAAGATTATTGCGTATATTGGTTTGCAAATTGGCGATAGAGTTGCTTTTATCATATCCCGATAGCCATCGGGATTGAATAGAATTACAACTGTTCAACCTTGCGCAAAAGCTCAATAGAAGCACATCTTGTGAATCATCAGCTCTATTGCCAGTTTGTTTGTTATGAGCGGGTTTACATTTATTTTGTATTTTTCAGTTCGTTGTTTATAAATGCTTCTAACTTTGCTTTGTCG
>JAFDZJ010000321.1 GCA_018266965.1 Bacteroidota bacterium | reverse complement strand
AACCTTGTCTAGTTTCTCCTCTGTCGTATTGCAAACTTAATCCAAAAGCGTGTGTAATTGCTTTATCAACACTTAAATAAGCAGAATATCCAAACAAGTTAGCACCACCACCATTTCCATTTTTTATGGAAGTAAGGTCTGCGGATTGCACCAATGGCAAACCAGCACCAAAAGAGATAGACCAATCATTGAATCTTTTAGACTCTTGTGTGAATTTGGATACATTAGCTGATCCAGAAGAAAATGTATTAGGATACTCTGAAGTATTAGTTGTAGTATTGGTATCCTGGGCATAAGCAAAAGCAGAAAAAGAGAACGCTAATGCAATAATTGCTTTATTTAGTTTCATAATTATGTATTTTAAATATTAATTAAGTGAGAGATGATTAAATTATTTCGAAGTAAACTCTTCTGTTAGCTTCATTTTTCCATTCAGGACATTTGGTAGCAGGATCACATTCAGGATATTTCAAATCGTTTTTACCACGACCTTCAGATTTCAACATCCCTTTTTTCACACCTTTTTCTTCTAGATACTTCACAACAGCTGCTGCTCTTCTTTCTGAAAGTTTTTGGTTAGCTTCTGCACCTCCTCTAGTATCAGTTGCACCAATTACTAATAATTGAGCATCACCACCGATAGATTTTATAACATCTGCTGCTATATTTAATTTTTCAAAAGAAGAAGGTCTGATAATAGCTTTATTCAATTCAAACTCTATTCCTTCTAAGGTTCTATTTACTTCTTCAACTTTACCTTTTACAATAGAAGCTTTAGATTCAACAGGGCAACCAAAATTTTCTCTAGGTCCAGGTACAGTAACACATTTGTCATACAAATCTATTGTACCATCTAAATCTATATCCAAAGCAACACCTGCTCCATCTACTCTTGCTCCAGCAGGAGTATCGAGTTCTCTGTCCCAATCATCACAAACTCCGTCGTTGTCCTTATCGCCATTTTGGCAAACAATTAGTTCAGGAGCTGCATTTGCTAGAGCATCAACTCTTGCATTAGCATCTTGCAATGGATCATACCAAGTTAGGTGGCTGATATGTTTTCCAAGATTGAAAGTTAGTCCCAAATTAGCAGTAATAACATTGTCTGACACTTTATTACTAATTCTATTGTAATCAATACTTGCAGGTTGTATTTCAGTCCAACCACCACCATCGAATTTAGTTTCTCCGGACATAATGTACATTACTCTACCTTCGATATCTATAACTCTGGACACTTTGTATTTAAGACCTGTTCCAAAAGTCCAATAGAAAGAGGCAAGGTTTAAGTCTTGATGTACTTCAATAGGAATTCTTGGTGGATTGGTATTCCAACGGGAATTGTTATTGTCCAATAAAAGTGTATTGTAACCCATAAGTCCAACACCTCCATATCCATGGATTGCCCATCTGTAAGGAGAATGATTATCAACCCTTCTCATAATATTAGAAAAATTAATATCCCCTAGTAATGCTACTTGGTTAAATTTAGTCCAAGCAGTAGCTACTCCTGCCAAACTACCATACAAAGGGTCTTGCAATTGTCCTTTTTGGTTTGTTTTACCGGTTTGGTATTGCAACATTAACCCAAAAACATGGGTTATTTGTTTGTTCAAACTGATATAAGCATTCCAACCCATATCCATTTTACCATCGTAAAAAGAAGTAAGGTCAGAATTTACCATAAATGCACCACCTCCACCGATGGAAATAGACCAATCGTTCAGTTTTCTTGCCTTGTTATCGAATTTCTCCACATAAGAAGCACCAGAAGAGAAAGTATTAGGATAGCCATCCATCACTTTTACTTTTGAGGAATCTTTTTGAGAAAAAACAGAAATTGGCAATACTGTTGCTAGTAACAATAAATTTAATTTCATAGTTTATGTTTTATTTCATTTAAATTCTTTAATATTTCAATTGAAAATTCTCTTTTCAAATGTCCTTGGTGAGGTAAAATTAACGACTTCGATACATAATTCAAGTTTCCATAACTCACAATATCAATATCAATCAACCTATCAAAATAACCTCCAAATTCTCTTGAATCTTGCTCTCTGCCTAGCTTTTTCTCAATTTTTTTAATTTGATTTAATAGCTCTATAGGTGAAAGATGAGTATTCAATACAACGGCAAAATTAATGAAATTATTAATACTAGCAAATTCTATTGGAAAAGTTTCATAAAAATTACTTTTAAATTTAATATTACCAATGCTTTCTTCAATCAAAAACAATGCGTTTTCAATATTTTTTTTTCTATCCCCTAGATTAGATCCTAGTAACAAAACTACTACTTGTTGCGACATATTGTAAAATTAAATATAAAATTATGAAAAGTTTTTTCAAAAATGTATTAGCAAATATAGTCGCAATATTTTTAATATTTGCTACTGTTTTTTTCTTTTTTATTTTTATCATGATGCTTGGCTCCATGAGTGATAACAAGCCAACAGTCAAGAAAAATTCTGTCCTAACTTTGGATTTCAAAACCCAAATTATCGATAGCGAAACCGAAGATGAAGAAAATGTTTTTGACTTTAAAAACAAAAAGAAAAACATCATGTTGTACAAAATAGTAGAAGCTATAAAGGAAGCAAAAACCGATGACAACATAAAAGGTATAAGTATAGAAACCGATTTTATTCAAGCTGGTATTACCCAATTAGATGACATAAGGACTGCATTGGAAGATTTTAAAAAATCTGGAAAATTTGTTTATGCTTATGGCAATACAGTATCGCAACCAGCCTATTACCTTGGGTCTGTTGCCGATCAATATTTTCTTAATCCATCAGGAGGAATAGAATTAAAAGGATTATCTACGGAAGTAGTATTTTTAAAGGATTTTACAAAAAAATATGGAATTGGGATGGAAGTTATTCGTCATGGAAAATTCAAAGCAGCGGTTGAACCGTTTTTAAGAAATGATATTTCACCAGAAAACAAAGAGCAGCTTTCTACTTTACTCAATGACATTTGGGATAATACTTCTATGAACATTGCAAAATCTAGAAAAATCTCAAATGAAAGTTTCAAAACCGCTGTGGATAGCCTGTATGGTTTCATCCCGGAACTTAGTCTGAAAAACAAATTGGTGGATAGGCTTTTGCAAAAATCGGAATACGACAATATTATAAAAAAGAAAATCGGAGTAAATAGCGATGACGACCTCAATTCGATTTCTTTCAACAAATATATAAATTCAAAAGAAAAAAATAATTCCGGAGATGAAATTGCTATTCTATACGCATCTGGAACCATCAACAATGGAGAAGGAAACAATAATATATATGCAGTGGACTATGTGAAACAAATCCAAGAATTGCAAAAAGACAAAAATGTAAAAGCAGTAGTATTAAGAATAAATTCTCCAGGAGGTAGTGCAAACGCATCTGATGAAATTTTATTTGAACTTCAACAATTAAAAAAATCCAAACCACTCATTGTTTCTTTTGGAGATTATGCAGCTTCTGGTGGTTACTATATTGCCATGGCTGCGGATAAAATTTATTCCGAACCCAACACACTCACAGGTTCTATTGGAGTATTTGGAACTATTCCTAACGCCAAAGTACTAGCAAATAAAAACGGAATAAGAGCCGACGCTGTAAACACCAATGCAAACTCCAACATGATTTCTGTTCTAAATGGTATGACTCCCTACGGAATCAACATCATGACCAAAAGTGTAGAAGGTACTTACAAGAGATTTGTACATTTTGTTACTGAAAATAGAAAAAAATCTTTTGATCAAATAGATGCTATTGGTGGCGGAAGAGTATGGAGTGGAAAAAGAGCAAAGGAAATAGGACTAGTTGATGAATTGGGCAACTTACAGGATGCAATAACATTTGCTGCCAACAAATCTGGTACAAAAAAATATTCAGTAGAGGCTTACCCTAAAAAGAAAGACAAATTTGAAGAACTGATGGAAATATTCAGCCCAGATGATGTGGAAGCCAAATGGATGAAAAGCAGAATAGGCGAAGACAATTATAAAATTTACAAGAGCCTATTGTCCGAAGAAAACAAATCGCAAATCCTAATGGAAAGTCCTTACAAAGTAACATTACAATAAACAAAAAGAAAAAAGCTCTCGAATTGGAGAGCTTTTGTTTTTTTTACTTGTTAACGAGTTTTCCATAAACCCAAAGAACTATCATAGCTCCCAGAACGGAAAATACAATTGGCCAAAAATGAAACATTCTGGCATCGGTAGCACCACCACCACCGAATATAAGATTAGCAACAAAACCACCAACAAAGGAACCTACAATCCCTAAAGCTGCTGTCATTAGCCAACCCATGTTTTCTTTACCCGGCATTATCATTTTGGCAATTGAGCCAACTACAATACCAAAAATTATCCATAAAATAATTCCCCACATAATTCTTGTGTTTTAATTGATTAATATTAATCAAATTTAGAAAATTTTTCAGAAAAAAATATTTTTTTGAAATTATTTTTTTTTGTTGAAGAAAGAATCTACAAACTCTTCCCCATTAAATAACTGCAAATCTTGCATTTTTTCGCCCACACCAATATATTTTACAGGAATCTGAAATTGATCCGAAATCCCAATAACCACACCTCCTTTTGCAGTACCATCTAATTTGGTAACAGCCAAAGCATTTACCTCTGTTGCAGCAGTGAATTGCTTTGCCTGTTCGAAAGCATTTTGTCCGGTAGAACCATCTAACACCAAAAGTATTTCGTGAGGAGCATCTGGAATTACCTTTTGCATCACTCTTTTTATTTTGGTAAGTTCGTTCATGAGATTTATTTTATTGTGCAATCTACCTGCTGTATCTATAATTACTACATCAGCATTTTGGGCAACTGCACTTTGTACGGTATCAAAAGCCACAGAAGCTGGATCACTTCCCATTTCTTGTTTTACAATAGGCACTCCTACTCTTTCACTCCATATTACCAATTGATCAACAGCTGCTGCACGAAAAGTATCTGCTGCACCCAAAACAACTTTTTTTCCTTGGGATTTGAATTGATGAGCCAACTTGCCGATTGTGGTTGTTTTGCCCACACCGTTTACTCCAACAACCATTATTACAAAAGGCTTTTTGGATTGGTCTATATTTCCAGAATTTGAAAGTGGATTTTCTAATAACAAAGCCGTGATTTCTTCCCGTAGAATCTTGTCCAATTCCGAGGTATTTACAAACTTGTCTCTAGCGACTCTTTTTTCAATTCTTTCGATAATTTTAATAGTGGTAGAAGCTCCAACATCGGAAGCGATAAGTATTTCTTCTAAATCATCTAATACCTCATCATCTACTTTGCTTTTTCCCACCACAGCTTTGGTCATTTTCTCAAAAAAACCTTGACTAGATTTTTCCAACCCTTGATCGAGGGTTTGTTTTTCTTCTTTGTTAAATATTTTTTTAAACCAAGACATAGTAATATTTGTTTTTAGACCTTATCTTGCAAAGATAACAAAAAAACTATCCAAAAAATAATTGGATAGTTTTATATCTTTACTGTTATGTGAAGTTGTTATTTTTTCAAATAAGCATCTACTTCATCAGCATTCATTACTTTCTCTTCGAAAATATATGCTCCTGTCTTTGGAGACTTTACCATTTTCACTACTTTGGTCATCTTTTTAGATTGCCCAGATTGTAGCGTTGCTACTACTTTTTTTGCCATTGTATAATACTTTTAGTATATTATTACTTAATTTCTTTGTGAAGTGTATATTTTTTTAGTACCGGGTTGAATTTTTTCAACTCCATTCTTTCCGTTGTATTTTTTTTGTTTTTAACGGTAATATATCTACTCATACCAGGCATTCCGCTTTCTTTGTGTTCTGTACACTCTAGGATAACCTGTACTCTATTTCCTTTACTTTTTTTTGCCATTTTGAAATAATTTATTTAATGAAACCGTTTCTTACTGCTCTTTCCAAAGCTTCTTCAATACCAATTTTGTTGATAATTCTCAACCCGTGTGCAGAAACTTTTAGTGTAACGCTTGTTTCTTGTTCTGGAAGATAAAATTTCTTCTCCAATAAATTAATCTCAAAACGACGCTTCGTTTTGTTGTTTGCGTGGGATACATGGTTTCCTACCATCGCACGCTTTCCTGTAATTTGACAAATTCTTGACATATCTAGATGTTCTTATATTTCTATTGTAATATTTGAGTTTGCAAAATTATATTTTTTTTTTGGGTTAGGCAAATGTTTTTTTAAAATAAAATTTCAGACGAAGATATTGTTAATCTATTGATAATAAAAACATTCGTAACCGCTTCTTTTTTCTTCGGTTACTTACGAGGAATGATTATTTTCTTCTGTTCTTTTTTTGTCTTTTCCAATATCCATTGCACAAAGCCATAGAAAATAAGAAATCCGAAGGCGAAAATGCAAATCCTAGAAATCAAATCTCCACTTTTGGTATAGAAAGTTTGGTTGTCATACAGATTTACTTTTGCAAATAAAGTTGTTTTATCATCATAAAAGGTATCGGCAACTACATCTCCCTTTGCATCAATATGAGCTGAAATACCAGAATTGGCTGCTCTTGCAATTTCTCTTCTGGTTTCTATCGCCCTCAACCTTGCATAAGACATCAATTGTTTGTGTCCTTGGGTTTTCCCCCACCAAGAGTCATTAGTCATAATCCCGAGGAAATTTGCTCCATTCTTCACATAATCCGTTACAAATTCGCCATAGATACTTTCATAACAAATAATAGGTGCCATTTTACCTTTATTGTACGGGTTAGAGAAAACTTTTCTTGTACTATCCGAACCAAGAGAAACGACTGCACCTCCTAGATTGATCATAGCATCGCCCAACAAAGGTTTTAAAACATTCATATATGGAAATATTTCTACTCCCGGCACAAGTTTTCCTTTATGATAAACTTCTATTTTTTGATTAGGCAAAACCTGAATGGCAGAATTATAACTAACCACACTTGTCCCATTTGGTAATTGATACGCTTGTTTTGGCACAATTTCTCCCGGCTTAAAAAAACGATGCGAAGAAATTCCGCAATCCATAACAGAATTGGGATGTTGCACCAAAAAAGAATTTATCCTTCCCAATAACAAACTTTTTTCAAATCCTGTTTCGGAGATAGACCCGTTTCCAGGAAGAGAAGTTTCTGGAGCAATATAGAAATCTATTTTTTCTTTGGAATTGTCATGAGCCAAGGTTAATAAATCGTCTAGAATTTGCAAACTATCTTTTGCATATTTTTCATTATAAGGATCCAAATCTGGTTGCAACATCAGCACATTTACCTTACCGATAGGTTTGGGATTAAAGGTTTTATATTTATAAAAAGAAAACAACATAGGAATTAGGACTATTGCCAATAGAATACTACCATTTTGGATTAATGATTTTCGTTTTCTACTTGCCTGCCAAGTTCTAAAGGTAAAAAAAGCCATCAAATTAACAATAAGAATCCAAAGGCTTCCACCTGTAGCACCAAAAGTGTCGTACCATTGTATCAGTTTGGGGTATTCTGAAAACACATTTCCTAAATTGAGCCAAGGCCAAGATAACTCCCAGGAGAGATGAAATTTTTCAAAACTCATCCAAATGGCTATCAAGAAAGCAAATCCCCAGTAAGTTCCCAACATTTTCTTGAAATGATGATAGGCAATAAAAACAATACTATACAGCAAGGAATTTACAATTACCGGAAATGCAACTGCCATAATAGAGTGGCTACCATCTGGATTTTTGGAACCATACAACCAACCGGTAGTTACTACATTCCAAATAAAAAAAGCAAGATACGAATAGCCAAAAATTGCCCAACTTTTTTTATTGATTTTGGAAAATTTGGTAACCTCATGCTCTAATAATAAAAGTGGCACCAATGCTATAAAAATAAAAAATGGAATCCCATAAACCGGCCAAGCTATGGAAAGCAGTAAAGCCGAAGTAATTGCGTAAAAAAGATATTTCATGAATATTGAGAAATTTATGAGAAATAAAAGTACAAATTTAAGCCATTTTACCAATGAAAAGAGAATTTATGAAATAAAAAAACCATGATAATTTCTTATCATGGCTTTATTTTAGCAATATTTTAAAAAATTATTTTTTTCTGTACTTAAAAAATTTTGTTGAATAATGTTTGAAAATTTATTTTTAAATAAATTTGATTTGTTTAAACTCGATTTGTTTTCAAACGCTAAAATTTGAATACTAATCGGAAATGCAGAAAGTTCAGAACTGTTCATCTTTAATATCTTTTCTTTATTGCTTTGGAATACATTTTCTTCCATTTTTAAAGGTTCAATTATATTTCTATTACACGAAACTAGAAATACAATTACAAATAATAAAATTAATTTTTTCATAGTGTT
>JAFDZJ010000320.1 GCA_018266965.1 Bacteroidota bacterium | reverse complement strand
TTTAGTAAGTGGGACTTTAGTGAATCGGCAAATTGAGCGTGAGAAATAAATGAGGAGGTAATTAGAAGCGAAATAAGAGTGATTGTTTTTGGCATAGTAGCTAATATTTTGGTGACGCACAACGTTTTGCCGCTTTGCGAAGGCGGGGATTTTTAGCACTAAACTTCATTAGAAGCACAAAGCTTGAATTTAGCACTTCACTGTCATAGAAGCACGAAACCCCCGCTTTTGCAAAACGGCTGTTGTGCGTTCGGTTTTCTTCTTTACGACACATAAATACGTTCAAGTCCTTTATAGTTTACAGTCATAGCGTCACCACGAAATAAATCAGAAGTTGAGTCTGTTTTAATTGAATAAAATTGGACCGAAGCAAAATATCCGTCAAAAGGTTTCAATTGTGGACTTCTGTCTTCAAGACCTACCCATTCTCTGTAGTCCAAGTCGTTATCATTTTTAATGTGTTTCACAATTACCCAACCTGTCTCACCTTTTTTGTTTTTAAACCAAATTTGTGGATTTACTTCTGGTAAGTCGCAGAATGACAAAACTTCATTTCCTTCTTTTTCCAAATCATTTCTCACAATTTGAATTGCAAAGTTGCTTAATTCCCATTTTGACATTCTTGTCTTTTCATTACTTGCAATATTTAATGGATTTACTTTTTGATTTGTCTTTACGTCATACAAGTTCCAGCCTTGTTCTAATGGTGTCAACTCATAGTCAAGCTGGTCTTTATTACCAATCAGTTTCCCTAAAAAATTGTCCGTTTTTTCTCTGAACTTAAGTCTAAAAGTGCAAGGAATTAAGTTGTTTTCTTCGCAAGCTTTCAAAAGTCGGTCTTTTTGTTGTCTTGTCATTGAACTTCCTTTGTCGTCTATCAATTCAATGACAACTGAAAAAATTGAATTCTTATAAGCAAATGTTAGGTTGTCAAATGAAGGGTATGTCAATTCTGCTTTTATCCATTTGAAGCCGTCATAACTTGAGTTGACAGTCTTGTCGTTGTTAGCACTAAATTGTTCTTGTAATTGAACACCTGCCATATGTCTTGCCCGAAGGAAGATTTCACTTGGTTCAGGTCTGTCGATTAAATATTGAATGTCTCCGTATTTGCTCATATTATTTGAATGGTTTGTTTTAAACTGACGCACAACGTTTTTGCAGCTTGGCGAAGTGGCGGAAATCGAAGCACAAAAGTTCAGTTTTGCACAAATGTTTAATCGAAGAACTTCCGTTGAATTTAGCACTGAACCCGCCATTTTGCCAAACTGCCTGTTAGCGGTTCGGGCATTTATTGTCGTTCCGCTCAAATCGCTTTTAGTTTTGTTATTAATAATTTTTTTCGTTCTGTAATAAAGTCAAGGAAGTTGTCAAAGTTGTAACTGTTGATTGTTGGTATAAAATGTCTATCCTTGAAGTTGTTGTCACGGCTTGCAAACCAAGTGTCAAAATCTTCTGCACTTTTTTCTCTGTTTTCGGTGTCAGTCAATAGCTCTAAATTCAAAATACAATTAAAATACTTTTGATATTCAGCAATTTTGTCTGTGTCGTAACTACGGTGTTTCAGTTTAGCGGCTGTAAATTCTGATTTTGGAAAAATGTGGTCTTCTTCAAATTTTTTTCCTTTCCAATCTCTGTCTGGATAAAGTAAAGATAAAATTAGATAACTGTATTTTGTGCTGTAATTTGTTGCAAGTAAATTGTCAATTTCTGTGTCGTTGAACGAAGGTTCAATATTTAATTTTTTGTTTAACGCTTCAAATGGAAATACGCTAAAATCGTTTTGCTCATTTATTACGTCTTGCAAGTTTTTCAAAATGGTATCAGAAGAACCACCAAATGCGTTTTTCAAAAGAGTTAGAATTAACCACTTTTGAATTAAGATTTGATTTTTTACATCTTCTTTTTCTGTTGATTCGACAAAGTTCTTTTTGTTGAGTTTGCCTAAATACAAAGCAATGGGAAGAAGTGCATTTTTTGTAACCAAATTTTTGTCGTTAAATCCAAACTTATTTACAAGCGATATTGCATTTTCAATATTGTCTGTAATCTTGTCCCAATTATTTTCAATCTTTTCAAGATTGGTTTTGTTGAAATTTTTGACTTTATATTGAATAGGTAAATCGTCTGTTAGATACAAGCAACCTTTTAGAACAAAATCTTTTCCAAAGGAATAGCCATTACCGATAGCGTTAACGCTATCGGTAAATGAATGAATTTCTTCTCTTGCATTTAAGTTTTTCCATTTTGCTGTTGCTGTTGAAAGTAAAATGTCGCTGTATTCTAATTTTACTCCGCCTGTATTCGCTCTGATAAACGCTTCTACAACTTTGTCGTAGTCTTGTGATTTTTCTTCGTAATAGTTTAGAAGCCTTGATGTATGAATACGAGAATGAAGTCGTCCAATATGCGTATTTGCAGTATCTTTTTGGTCGTCTGAAAATGCACTCAAACGTTGCTTGATGTCTTTCTTTGCATCTTCTGCATCGTCAAAGTTTAAAATGTTGCCAACTAAATACCAAAATTGTGGATTAGGGTCTTTTGGGTTTGGTTGGTCGTTGTCTCGGAACTGAAATTGATAAACAAGTTCTTCGGGGTTTTCGCTTTTTGTTGGTTCTTTGAGAATGTTCAAGTACAATTTTGTCTTGTGCCAACTGTAATAAAAATATCTGTATGAACCTTTAAGTCCGATTAGCAATGAAGTTAAACGCTGTTGTCCGTCAAGCACCAAATAAATATCTTGATTTACACCTGCTAAACTTGCATCTTTGTTATGCGGTTTTTCACTGTCAAAGT
The DNA here is from genome assembly GCA_018266965.1 of Bacteroidota bacterium. Taxonomy (GTDB): domain Bacteria; phylum Bacteroidota; class Bacteroidia; order Flavobacteriales; family Weeksellaceae; genus Amniculibacterium. The sequence goes on along the minus strand of JAFDZJ010000320.1, from coordinate 2,637 downwards.
CCCGAATAAATTCATAAGCCGTCCATTCGTTTTTGTTTTCTTCTTTGATTTTCCAAAACAGAAATGTACTTATGGGATAGTCGCCCATAATTGAGTCAAAAAGTTTTTCTATGCCGTATGTTCCCCAAACATATTCTCTTTGAATGGCTGGTAAAAAAGTCGTTCTGTTCAGATATTCTGTAACAACTTCGCTAATTGTCTTTGGAATGTAACTCATTTATTTTTTTCGTTTCTGTTTGTCAATGTTTCGTTTGTTGTTTGCACGGTCGCTCGTTGCCTGACCGCTAACGGTTGGCAAATTGGCGATGGAGCCGCTTTTAGCACAAATGTTGAATATAGTTACTACCGTTCAACCTTGCACAAAAGCTCAATAGAAGCACTTCACCGGCTCTATTGCCAATTTGTTTGTTACCTGCTGTGTTTCTGTTTCTTACACATTTTCTATTAAGAATTTAACAATTTTGTCTTTACGTTGTTGTATAAGTTCTTTCGTCCAAGTCGGATTGTCTGCTGTCATTTTTTGAATTTCTCTTTGTTGTTCCAAATGATTGTAACTACTAAGTTTGTCAGCAAATGGTTTGTTACCAACTGAACAATTATGTGATTTAGAAAGCAACAAATAATTTCCTAAACAGTTGATGTATTGATTTACAAATTCCTCGTCATAACTGTCGTAGCCTGTTTCAGGATTTTCTGTTTGTGGTGCAATGTGTTCCAATTCGGGATTTTCAATTTTGTCAAATCGAGTTGGCGAGTAACCGCTTTTGCCTTGTCCTTCCAAATGATTTTCGTATTTCCATAATAGATATTTTGCGGTTGTATGATTTATTCCGCCTTGAATTGAACGCTCTAACTCTTTGTTTCCCCAATATGACCACCACCAATCTTGTGTTGTTTTCATCCAGTCAATTCTAACATTTATTGGAGTGATGTCAGGATTTTCAGAAGTGAATTTTTGGTAAACGTCATTTAATCTTGAAGTTATTTCGGCTCTTGTTCCTATTAATCTGTGTCGCAAAACCATTGTTTCCAACTTGCTACAAAGTAAATTGATTTGATTTATTGGCAACCCAAATTTGTAGGCTTTGATTATAAATGGCATTGCAATACCAATTCCGCCAAGCGTTACAAGCGAATGAATTTCTAAATTTTCTCTTTCGTCTTTGCTGAAAAATGTTGTTAAATGTTCAAAACTTATAGCAAGCGATTGAGTAAACGATTTGATAAATGGAATTGGATTTGCTTCCGATAGCAACTTATTTATTTTGTCAATTGCATTTGTTTCCCAAAGTGAATTGAAATGAACACGAAGTGTGTAAACCAAAACATCGTCTTCGTTAATGCGATATTCAATTGAAGAAATTGATTTGTAAATTTCTTCAAATCGGTCTTTGATTTCTTTTATTAGACTTTCTTTTTCTTCTCCACCATAAAGATGAACGTTGAACATAAATTGAGCCTTGATAATTTCCAAATTTGAAGGCTTTTTGCCTCTATTATTTTGGAAAATAAACATTTGAATTGCTTCGGAAGCGTCTTTTACAGGATGTGTTGTACAAGATGCGTTTTGCACTGTGTCCAACATTTTCAATAAATACGTTTCGTCTTTATCTGAAAGTTGTGAAGTGAAAAAATCAAATGCAATTGCAATGCGTTTTGCAGAAACTGTTTTTATTCCATTTCTATCTTTTTTGTTTTGGTCAATTACGCAATCTTTAAAAAATCTGTCGTCATAATCAACTGTTTCAAAGCGATAAGTTGAATTTCGTTTAATGATGTCTTCAAATGTTTCTTGTTCAGTTTCGTTTAAAGGTCGGATTTGTTTTAATCTGCTGAATAATGCAGATAAGAAAATGACGATTGTCGTCATTCGCTGTTGTCCGTCAATTATTCCAAACGTTCTTTCGTCCTTTTCTTCAAATAAGAAATGTCCGAAATAGTATTTTGATTTGGTTGAACTTTTATTGTAATCTTCCAAGTCAGATAAAAATACGTTTGTCTGTTTGGGCGAATTTGATTTTTCAAGTTCTGTATCCCAGGAATATGCTCTTTGATAAGTTGGTACAAAAATTTTGTTTCCTGCCAACATTTGTTTTATAGTTGTAGATGCTTCCATTTATTAGAATTTTGATAAATAATTTTTTAAAGTGCTGGGCTGTGTTTTCCTTTGTTACTTCCGTTCGGGTGTCTTGAGCAAGAGTTTGCAGTCAAACTTGAAATAGAAGAATATCCATTTCCGCAATACTTGCAAGTGTATTTAGACTTTTCCGAACCTTCATAAAGTTTGTGTTTTCCTTTGTTAGAGCCTAAAGGATGTCTTGAACAAGAGTTTGCTGTTAAACTTGAAACACTTGAGTATTTGTTTCCGCAATACTCACAATAAAAATTTGCCATTTTGTTTTGGTTTTTTTGTTTGTGCTTACTCTTTTCGGTTTTCAGCATTCCCCGTTTTCTGCAAAGTTAGATTGTCATTCGGTCAAACTGTGTCGTTGTGAACGGTCGTCCTAACATAGCAGGTAACGTTCGAGTATTTGCGAAGGCAGGGAATTCATTGATTGTCCAGCCCGGTACAAATGCCCATTTGAAAATATGTTGTTGAAGTTAAGAACTAAAGCTGAAAATTGAACGTCGAGCCCG
>JAFDZJ010000031.1 GCA_018266965.1 Bacteroidota bacterium | reverse complement strand
TAATCAAAAAAACAAGAATAATTACACAAAAATTTTTCCAACATTTTATATTACGTATACTCCTGACGAAAAAAATTCAATTTCTCTGAACTATAATAAACGAATTAACCGTCCGTCGTATAACAGGCTTAATCCTTTTAGATGGTATAGTAATCCTTTTTCTTATGTGGAAGGAAATCCTTTTTTGCAACCGTCTTTTTCAAATAATTTAGAACTCAATTATACTTTTGATGACAATTGGACAAACTCAATATATTTTTCTCATACAAAAAATGGTTTTGAACAACTCACTATCGTAGATAATAGCACAAACATTCAAAAAACAGTAGCAGAAAACTTTTTTAACACCTCTGTGATTGGAATTTCAGAATCATACACTTTTAACAAATTAAAATGGTTATCGAGTACACTTTCCTTTGATTGGAGTTATAATTGGGCAAAGTCGTTAATTCCAATTACCAACCAAAATCTAAAAGGAGCTAATGCGTATTTTTCAATCAGTAATGATTTTATATTTAATAAAAATAAAACATTGTTATTAAATATCTCTTATTGGTACAATTTCAAAGGGGTTTCAGATTTGGACAAAAATAGTGCTTACAGCCAGTTAGATACATCTTTCAAATATTTGACATTGGATAAAAAATTACAAATCAGCCTTAATGTGAATGATATTTTAAAAACGAATAAACCTATTTATACAAGTTATACCAACAACACACAAATTGATTATAAAAACTATTATGATTTAAGAATGTTTAGGATAACTATTTCTTATGCATTTGGAAATAATAATATTGAAGTAGAAAGAAAAGAACTGGGGAACGAGGAAGAAAAAGAAAGAATCAATTAAAAAAAATGCTTGCAAGCAGTACCAACGAAGAATCTAATGTATAAAAACTTTGATTCACTGTGTTAATTCAAACTTTTTTAAAATGAAAAATTCAATTTTAAAAGGAGCATTGAACTCGTTTAATGCGAAAAAAGAGGCATCTAAAGATTTTGAAGTGATTAGATCTTTGGAGTCCATTAAAGGTGGTGTTGCTGATGCAGCATTAGGTTGTACCAATTGCAAGAAGAAGCAAAGAGGAGGTACAAATACTAGCAATCCTTAATCAATTTGATGGGGTTAAAATAACCCCATCTCTTTTTTAATTAACTAAATTATGTGAGTTATGAATTTTGTTACGTCTAGATATTTAGCATTTTCCGAACCATTCGATGACCAAAAAGGTAAACTTAAAAGAATATTATTTTCAACAAGAACATCTGCTACGGTTCTTATTGATGATTCTGCTATTCAGAAAATTCTTGATAATAATTACACGGACTTTGACGACGAACTCTTAGATTTATTGTTTTCAATGGAAATCATTATTCCTGAAAACGAAAATGAATTTGAAGAAATAATGATACAAAACAACTCTTTATTGGATGTAAATAGTCATTTAGACTTAACGATACAACCAACCGCTAATTGTCAGTTGGGTTGTCATTATTGTGCTCAAGAGCATTCTAAAAATAATATGAATAATGATGTTTATGCTCGTACATTAGAGAGGGTAACATCAAAACTTGAATCAAAAAAATTCAAAAACCTTTCTGTTACTTGGTATGGAGGAGAACCTCTTAATGCTCTGTCTCAGCTAAAAAAAATTAGTACGGAAATTATAGAATTATGCAAAATTAACAATGTAGAATATGATGGTTCTATAATCACTAATGGATTAAGTCTTAAACCCAATATTTTTAAAGATTTATACCTTAACCACAATGTTCTGCATTATCAGATTACATTGGACGGAACAGCAGAACATCACGACAAAAGAAGAATTACAAAAAAGGGGGAACACACCTTTAACATAATTTTTAAAAACATTATTGATATTATTAATTTAGATTGTTATCAAGAAAAGGTAAAAGAACCAATATTAATAAGGACTAACATTGATAAAACTAATCTAAATAGCATTAAGGATTTAGTAGATTTATTCGCAGAAAATGATGCTCAAGGAAAAATACAATTTAGTTTTGCCCCTATAGTTGATTGGGGAGACAAAAAATACGGAACAATAGATGGTTTCACAAAAAGAGATTTTGCCGACATAGAAATAGATTTACTACTTTATGCTCATCAAAAAGGATTTCTAATAGACACATCATTAGTTCCCAAAAGAGAATTTATGCCGTGTATGGTTGTCGCTAAAGATTCTGAAGTATTTGATGCATTTGGGAACGTATATCCTTGTTATGAGTTCACTTATACACCTGCATATAATGAAGACAAACACAAAATTGGTAATTTATTAGATAAGAATTTTATTCCAAATGATTTGGCAACAACTCGTAATTGGTATAATGATATAAGGAAAGAAGATTTTGCGAATTGCAATAAATGCGAATTATTACCTGTATGTGGAGGAGGCTGTGTTAAAAATTGGTATAACGATGAAACAGGATGTCCAAGTTTTAAATTCAATATTAGTGATAGATTGCTAATTGATTATTTAAACAAAAACCAAGCATTAACAATATAATGATTTTAGTCTATGAATTTTTCCAAACAATTATACCAAACCATACAAAATACAATACATACATTTGATATTATTGATACTTTTGACCGAGAAAGCGTTTTTGCTGATTTGGTGAAATTTTGCAGAGATATATCCAGTCAAGAAGATACTTTTAAAATGTATTTTGTTTTTAATAAATACAAGAAAATTTTATTGTTTTTAAGAGAAGAAAATTTTGTTTT
>JAFDZJ010000319.1 GCA_018266965.1 Bacteroidota bacterium | reverse complement strand
TTTTTTATTTCTTGATTGTAGAAATCTGTTAATTGTTTCAGATCCAATTTTTCAATTTCATGATACATGTTTTCTCTATAATCATGATAAATTCCTAATTTGTTCAGGTTTTTAAAATTAAGAAATTTGTTGGCTCTTACAATTCTACCGGACTCTATCTGTCGTAATACCGAATTTTTTGCATTGTCGAACTGCAAAGGGATTTGTGGAAGTTCCGTCATCAAGTCTTGTAGGGTTTGTATAGCAACAGGTAGCTTGTCCGGTTGAGTACCGATGTAGGTATTGATGTAGTCGGAATAATTGGTTTGTCCTCCGGAAATGTAAGAAACGAATGCGGAATAGGCTAGGCTTTTTCTCTCTCTCATCTCTTGAAAAACTATTGATGAAAGTCCTCTTCCAAAATATTCATTAAAAACATTAATTTTCCCAAAAATTGTTGGATTTACCAATTTGGATTTTGCCACTCTGGACATTTCCATTTGCACCATATCATAATCCACAAAATATACTTTGCCATCGGTGTTTTGTTCTTCAAAAATTTGTGGCATAGGCACAGTAAATTTTTCTGGTTGGATATAAGTAGAAAGATGGGTTTTCATGTTTTCCAGTTCTATACCATAATAGAAAATTTCGTAAGGAAATTGGAAAATATTTTTTATTTTCTCCAGAAGTTTTTCAATATTTATGGAAGATAATTCCTTTTGGGAAAGTATATTTTTTTGTCTGGAAATTTTCCCATATTTAGCATAATCCAACAAGGCATTCATAATCCTAGTTTTGTCTTTCTTTGCAAAATCTCTACTTTCGAATATTGTTTGTACAAAATCATCGTATATCTGTTGATTGGCGACAGCATCGGAAAGCCAGTGTTGTAGGAGTTCTGCTCCTTTGCACAAGTTTTCTTCGAGTCCTGTTAGTATGATACTCAACTCGTCGTTTCCGGTTCGGAAATCGTTTGTTATACCAAGTTCATAGAATTTTTGTCGAAGTTCTTCTGCGCTATATTTGTTGGTGCCTAGGTATTGTAGGTATTGTGTGCTGAGCAGTAATTCTTTGTCGTGGTCGGAACCTATCTGGAATATGTATCGCAATTGTGCAATCCTATTGTATTTGTTATGTACAAAAGACAGTTTTTTGCCACAGACAATTTCTTCTGTAATCTCCTTACGATAATCAATATAGACTGGTTTTATATTTTCAGTTTTTTCATTAGCAATCATTTGGAAAAAATCCGATTGTACTTCTCTGTTTATTTTTACAGGTGTAATTCCTGGATTTTCCACACGGATTAGTTGGTCATTTGTTCCTTTTTCTTTGTATATTTCTACAAAGTTGTTTTGGAAAAAATCATTGGCAAAATTTACAATTTCTTGCTTGGTAAATGTTTCATAAGTTGGCATTTCGTTCAGTTCATCTTCCCAAGTTCTTCCTTTTATATAGGTGTCGTAGAGGGTAGTAGCCAATCCATCGGAGGTTTCCCAAGTTTTTATCCTTTGTGTTTTGAAATCGTTGATTACTGCTTTCAATAATTTTTCAGAAAAATTTCCTTTTTTTATTTCCTCTATTTGTAGTAGTAGTAGTTTTTTGGCTTCGTCCAAGGATTGATTTTCTTTTGGTATAATGACTGCCGAAAAGTAACCATATTCTTTGAAGGCAACCGAAAAAGATTGTGCATAAAGTGCCTTTTGATTTTGGTTGATGTTGATGTCCATCAGTCCTGCTTCTCCTTTATTGCTAAGGATGTTTGCGATAACATCAATCATCATAGCTTCTTTGGTGCCATAAGAATCTGTTCTCCAACCTAGTTGTAACCTTTCATTGGATGGGCTTTTTACAGTTTTTCTAATGATTTTATCGATGGGTTGCTCAACAATTTGTTTTTTTGTTGGGAGTTTTTTGTAGTTTAATTTCCCAAAATAATTATCAATCAGAGCGATAGTAACATCAAAATCCAAATCGCCTACCAACACTATTGCATAATTATTAGGGACATAATAATCATCAAAATATTTGTAAATTGCCTTCATGGAAGGGTTTTTCAAATGTTCGGCTTTGCCTAGTGTTGTTTGTTGTCCGTTGGGATGGCTAGGGAAAAGTGCTTCCATCAGTGCATAATTGGTAAGCCTGGTATCGTTGTCTTGTGCACGGTTGAATTCTTCGTACACCGCCTCCAATTCTGTATGAAAAAGTCGAAGTGTAATTTCGGAAAATCTTTCTTTCTCTACTTGTAACCACCTTTCTAGTTCGTTATTCGGAATATTGTTTTTATAAACTGTCTCATCTAACCAAGTGTGTGCATTGGTATTGGTAGCACCGATAGACGAGGTTATTTTGTCGTATTCATTAGCAATAGCAAATGTTGATGCTTCATAGGAAATGGCATCAATTTTTTTGTATATTTCTTTTTTCTTTTCTGGGTTTTTCTCTGCCTTATGTTCTTCAAACAAATTGCAGAGCTGGTCCAAGTAAGGCTTTTCTTTTTCCCAATTATTGGTGGCAATTTTGGAAGTCCCTTTGAACATCATGTGTTCCAAATAGTGAGCAAGTCCAGTATTGTCGGCAGGATCGTTGTTGCTTCCTGTTTTTACAGGGATATAAGTTTGTATTTTTGGGGCATCAAAATTTTGAGCAAGAAAAACCATTAATCCATTCTCCAGTTGGTAAGTTCTTACACCATTTTCATCATTGGTAACAGTGGTGTATTTGTATCCATTGATGTCGGTATGCTGTTGAGTTGTATATTTCATTGTTGTATTTTTTAAAATTTCAAAAGACTTTTAAAAAAATCTTTGTTCAGATATTTTCCTATCGGATATATTTTCATAAAATAATTTCCCAAGAAAAACAGTAATAATACGATGATTGGTTTGTAAAATAGATTGATGAGGTTGTAACTTGTGTTTGGGAGAAGTATAGCAACCGAAATTGCAATACTTGCTAATATGACAGAATATAACATCTCGATTGTGAATGGTGAAACCCGAAATTTATAATAATTAAAAATAAGTTTAGCGATATTGAAAACACATAACGAAATGGCATAAGAAATAGCTATCCCGAGTATTCCCAGATTGGTTTTACGAATGAAATACAAATTGAGCGTTGTGGTAAGTATCGCCAAAAACAACATTACAAAAATATTGAAACGATAGTATTTGGACATAGAAGTTATTTGGCTATTGAAACCAGTTGCTAACTCAAAGAGCAGTGCAAATCCCATAATCCAAATCAAAGGTTGAGCTTCTAATAGTGCGTTTCCTGCTTTGGGCATATAATTGGTAAGAAATGGAAACCCTACAACAATACAAGAATAGAGAACAAGTCCCAAAAAAAATAAACTCAACGATGTTTTTTTGTAATACACATCTAATTCTTTTATAGTATTGGTTGCAAAATGTTTGCTGATAATAGGTGCCGAAATATTGTAAAGTCCCATTGCAGGGATACTGATAAGTTGTACGATAGAAAATATAGTACTATAAACTCCGTTTTCTTCCATACCAATATTCTCCCCAATCATGTAATTGGAAATATTAAGAGCCAATACGCTACCCAAGTTTCCTAAAAATCCAAAAAAACTATAACTGAAAACTTCTTTCCAAAATTTATTTTTTTTAAGATAATCCGTGCTGAAATCCAACGATATTTTTTCTAAATTATTGGTGTACTGTATATAACCAAATAATCCTAAAACGAAAACAGAAAAGAAAACAAAATAAGAATAAGGCTCTTGAAATCCAAAATAAAAGAAAAATGAAAACGCTAATAGATTGCCAATTTTAGGAAAGATATTTTCAAAAATATTGGGTACCACAATCCTTTTGTAATTGGAAAGATATTTGTTGAATACCGAAGACAACGAAAGTATCAATATCAAAGGGATAATTATCTTTTTTAAATCCCAAAGTTCCGATTGGTTTTTCAAATTTGGAAACAACGAAAATACAATGAAAAACCCCAATGAGAAAATAATAAAATTGAACACAACCATCAACAAAGACCATGACAATAGATTTTGATGTTTCCCAATTTCCTTTAATCTGCCAAAAAAATACACATTGGAAAAAGATAATCCAAATACTACAATTACCATATACATTTGGGCGGTAGGCAATATATACCTTAACTTTCCATAATACTCCAAATCATTCGGAAATATAAAAATGGAGGAAACCATACCCAACAAAAAACCCAAATATCCAATGATGGAATATTTGAAACTTTGCCTAGCTACTACACTCATTCGGTATTTTTTTTCTTGCCAAAAAGTTTTATCATCATCTTTTTGTTAATTCTCAATATTATATCGTTCAATCGCTCCAAAGACAATTGCCCTCAAGCTTTTCAATCTATAATTGTTTTGTTTTAATTAAATTTTATAATTGGCGAATATACGGAATTGTAAGATTGATTTTCTACTTTGTTGCTATAATTTGATGGTTTTTTGACCTTTTATAATTATTTTTTCCACCGAATAGACTTATATTTGCAATTAAATTTTTACAATATGAACCCTTTTATAGAGGAACTCAAATGGCGAGGTTTGTATGCAGACATGATGCCCGGAACCGAAGAACAACTCAATAAAGAAATGACTACCGCCTACATAGGATTTGATCCAACAGCCGACTCTCTACATATTGGAAGTCTGGTACAAATTAAGATTTTGGCTCATTTTCAACTCCATGGACACAAGCCAATGGCATTGGTAGGTGGAGCTACCGGAATGATTGGCGATCCATCTGGAAAATCTTCGGAAAGAAATGTGCTGGACGAAGAAACGCTCAATTATTTCGTTGATTGTTTGAAAAATCAATTGTCCAGATTCCTAAAATTTGATGGCAACGAACCGAATGCAGCAGTATTGGTAAACAATTACGATTGGATGAAAGAATTTTCTTTCCTATCATTCATCAGGGATATAGGAAAAAATATCACCGTGAATTATATGATGGCAAAAGATTCCGTGAAAAGAAGGTTTTCCGGAGAAGGTGGTGCCGAAGGTATGAGTTTTACCGAATTTTCTTACCAATTGTTGCAAGGATATGATTTCTTGCATCTTTACCAAAATGAGGGAGTAAAACTACAGATGGGAGGTACCGATCAATGGGGAAATATTACTACCGGAACCGAACTTATCCGTAGGAAAGCACAGGGAGAAGCGTTTGCACTTACCATTCCTTTGATAACCAAAGCAGATGGAACCAAATTTGGAAAGTCCGAAAGTGGAGAAAATTATTGGCTGGACAAGAAAAAAACGACACCCTACAGATTTTATCAATTTTGGCTAAATGCCACCGATGTCGATGCCGAAAGATTTATAAAATTCTATACTTTCCTTGACAAATCAACCATAGAAAATTTGGTTACGGAACACAATTTGGCTCCTCACGAAAGAAAGTTGCAAAAAAAACTTGCCGAAGAAGTTACCGTTTGGGTACATGGAAACGACGAGTACAACAAAGCTCTGAAAGCATCGGAAATATTGTTCGGAAAATCCACCGAAGAAGATTTGGTAGGATTAGAAGAGGAAACTTTTTTGGATATATTTGGAGGTGTGCCACAAAAAGAAATTTCCAAATCCGAAGTTATAGGAGAAAACATTATAGAATTGCTTTCCGAAAAATCCGGCTTTTTGAAATCCAAAGGCGAAGCAAAAAGGGAATTACAAGGAAATGCAATATCCGTAAACAAACAAAAAGTAACCGAAGACTTTGTGGCTCAAGAAAACAATCTTATCAATGGGAAGTTTCTTTTGTTACAAAAAGGAAAAAAAAGCTATTTTATACTAAAATTGATCTAATCGAAAGATGGGTATAATATTATTTTAGTATTTATTCAAATATACATTGGCACAAGGCAATAGACTTTGTGCCATTTTTTTTTAGATATAGAAACATTATTTTTACTAAAACATTTTACCAAAATTGATGGTCAGTCTATCTTTTTTAAAAATAAAAAAAGAGAATTGCAGTTTGCAACTCTCTTTCATTAGTAGCGGGAACCGGACTCGAACCGATGACCTTCGGGTTATGAGCCCGACGAGCTACCTACTGCTCCATCCCGCGATATTGTGGTGCAAATATACAACTAATACTGATATTGACAAGAGAAAAATACAAAAAAATATTATTTATTGTTTATAGTGTTGTAATACAATTGTTTGTGTTTTGTTTTAAATGAAAAATACTCGGAAATTGTCCGAGTATTGATTCGTTAAAATGAGAATTTTGTACCAATTACATCATTTTCTTGGAGTCTTCAACAAATTGAGCAAGTCCACTATCGGTAAGTGGATGTTTTAGTAAACTCAAAATTGGAGCCAAAGGAGATGTAATGACATCTGCACCAATCTTCGCACAGTTGATGATGTGCATAGAGTGCCTTATTGATGCAGCTAATATCTGGGTTGTATAACCATAATTGTCGAATATCTCACGGATTTCTTCTATTAACATCAATCCATCGGTGGAAATATCGTCCAATCTCCCTAAAAATGGAGAAACATAAGTTGCTCCTGCTTTTGCTGCTAACAAGGCTTGTCCTGCAGAAAAAATAAGGGTACAATTGGTTTTTATTCCTCTGTCCGAAAAATATTTCAGAGCTTTTATCCCATCTTTTATCATTGGAATTTTTACCACAATATTAGGATGTATAGAGGCAAGTTCTTCCCCTTCTTTTATCATTTCTTCATAAGTGGTAGAGAGTACTTCTGCCGAAATATCGCCATCGACAATTTCGCAGATTGTTTTATAATGTTGCATGATAGCATTAGTACCAGCAATGCCTTCTTTTGCCATAAGAGATGGGTTGGTTGTTACCCCATCTAAAATTCCTAAATCTTTGGCTTCTTTTATTTGCTCAAGATTTGCGGTGTCTATAAAAAATTTCATAAATATACTTTTTGCAAAGATAATAAATCAAAATGTTTCTTTTTTGCTAAAATTGAGCAATCATTTGTTTTTAAATTTTTTTAGAAGTTTTGTAATTGTTCATTTTAAAGAAAAAATTTCCATAAAATCCATTGAAATAAATGAGGTAGTTAGAAAAGCAAAAGAAATTTATCCTTACCTGTTGTGTGTTTTCGATTATAAATTAAATTATTGAAAATATTCTCCAAACACACAACAAGTTATCCAATATTAAATTTACTGAAAAAATCCTTTTTATAATTTGTATTAATGTTTTATTTTTGAAGACTTAAAATATACAATCATGTTAGAAGACATTTTAAAATCAGGAAATTACTCGCTTGTAGATGTTCGAGAGCCTATGGAGTTAGAAATGGACGGCGAATTTGACAATGCTATCAATATCCCATTGGGTGAAATTGAAGAACGAAAAGAAGAGATTTTATCTTTGGAAAATCCTGTTGTGCTTTTCTGTAAAAGTGGAAATAGAAGCGGAAGGGCTTTGGAGTTTTTAGAAGCCAATGGTTTGAAAAACGGATACAATGGAGGCGGTTTTGCCCATTTGAAATCTGTAATCGAAAGTTTGTAACCATTAAATTCCCTTTTTATAAAAATAGAAAGGGAATTTTTTATTAAGGTATTTTTAATGAAATTTTATAATGAAATGTTCACTATTTTAAATTTTCATTTTCTTTAAAGTTGGAAAAATAGAAAATTTTTATTTTCTAATTCTTATTTAGCTCTGTATTATTATTTTTATACAATCTCTTGTATATGTTTGAAATTCCTATATGAAATAGTTCTTCTTTGTATTGATTTTTTATAGGATTTTTTGTTTTTTTAAAATAAATTAAATAAATATCCTTTTGCTTTTAATTTTTTTTTAATTTAGCTTGATAATTTAAAATATTATACAATGAAGAGATTTTATTATTTAGCAGCACTTATGCTGACGGCTTTCCAGCTGAGTGCTCAGACTTATTGTACACCCGTCTATACTTACGGGTGTTCGGATGGTGACGAGATAGACTCGTTTTCTATTCCATCTGCAGCTTTTTCCGATCCTAATACGGGTTGTTCGCCGGGTGCTTACGGAGATTTTTATGACACAAAGACTATTACTTTACAAGCAGGAGTTCCTTATTCCTATGAAATTACCCATGCTTTTGGTAGCCAAAAAGTAAAAATTTGGGTGGACTTCAACAACGATGGTACTTTTGCAAATGATGCCACTGAAACAGTAAGTGCAGCAGCGTCTGTTAATGAGACTACTAACGGTACTATCATTATTCCAGGTTCTGTAGTTCCGGGAACTTATCGTATGCGTGTGGGAGATAGGTATTCTTCCGACCCAATCCCTTGTAATACCGATGGTTGGGGAGAAACACAAGATTATAAATTGGTAGTTACTTCGCCTCCTAGTTGTGTGAGTCCTACTGCTGTTACCAATACCAATGTTACTTCTACTTCAGTAGATGTTGCTTGGACTGCCTCCAGTTCTAATCCTGCCAATGGATACGAAATTTATTATACTACTTCCAACGCTCCTGCTGATGCTAGTACTGTCCCTAGTATTACTGGGATTACAGGGGTTACACAAACGATATCCAATCTGCAACCATCAACAGAATATTATATTTGGGTTAGATCCAAATGCTCTTCTTCCAGTTACAGTATGTGGTTTTACGGTGGTAAGATTACGACACTTACTTTCTGTCCTTCTGTAACTGCTCCTGCTAATGGTGCAAATGGACAATCGCTAACACCAACTATTTCTTGGACTGCTGTTACAGGTGCTACAAGCTATACCCTTACTGTTGGTTCTTCTGCAGGTGCAAGTGATATTATGGCGGGTGTTAATATTGGTAATGTTACTTCTTATACCTTTGCAACACCTCTTGCAACTTCTACACAATATTATTATACGGTAAACGCGCAAAATGCTACTATCAATTCTAATTCTTGCACGGAAAGAAGTTTTATGACGATGTGTAATCCTTATACCGTTCCTTATTTTGAAGGATTTGAATCCGGATATACTCACAATACAACTATTGGAGGTTGTTTGGCTCAAGAAGGAATTAATGGTACTACCGGAACTTGGAAAGCTAACAATACATTTACCGATTACAACAGAAGTCCAAGAACTGGTAACTGGGATGCTTTCCTAGGTTATGGTAACGAAAGATGGTTGTTTATACCAATACAATTAACTGGTGGTACTGCTTATCAGGTAAAAGCTTACGCAAGACAAGATGGTGCAACAGCAGCTAATTCCAATGTTTCTATTTCTTATGGTACTTCTGCTTCTGCAGCAGCCATGACCAATGTTATTGCTCCTGCAACAGGAATTATTAATGGAGATTACCAAAAAATTTCTGGAAATTTCGTTGCTCCAACTACTGGGGTTTATGTAGTAGGTATCAAAGGATATATGAATTTCTCTCCTTGGTA
>JAFDZJ010000318.1 GCA_018266965.1 Bacteroidota bacterium | reverse complement strand
TTTGGTAATTTAACCCCAGAAGCTCTATATAAAAAGTCCATTGTATCATATTTATTTTCATCAATTGTAAATGTATTACTACTACTGTTGTATGTAATTAATTTATCTGCAAATGACGATAAAGCAGTCGGATCACTTATTGTTATAAAATATTCTGTTGTTGGTGTAACAACACCAAAAACAAAAGTATTTGTATTTTTTATTTTGTTTCCTTTGTACAACAAGGCTAAAGAAGCTAAATCCGCTATTGAAAAAACTGACAACCCATTAGGTGTATGATTATGGATGTAAACATCTATTTTGTTAGATAGACTGAAATTAAAACCAGCATCTGGACCATATTGTTGGTTAATATTAATTTTACCATCTGAAGAAAATTCTATTGCATACCCAGTTTCGTTATATTCCCCATTAGCGTTTTTTTTAGTACTTAAATTTTTTAAATTTGTCATTAAACTGTCCGTTATATGATGTTTTCCATTTATATCAATTTTTGCACAAGGAGATTTCAAGGTGTCTTTTCCACTTGGTGGTTGCCAAGAACCGCCACCGCCACCATGTTTTGGACTTCCACCGTCCATTTCTTTTGGCAGAGAGGTTGTAGGGTAGATGAAATAAGAAATTGGAATTGATATGGTGTTATCCTTTTTTGGTGGTTTGACTTGTACCTCTTCGATGTCTTTAGTCTTAATATCATCTGGATTTGAAGATTTATTTCCGCTTTTGTTGCCGTTTTTAGCATTAAAATCGGCAATAGCATCGCTTTTAAAATCATCGTCCAATAATAGTCTAAATTGTACGAAATCCCTATCTTCATTTACCTGTGCTACCAAAATATCGGTAACAATATTCGAGGTATTTCTGATTGGGAAAAGTACCACTTTGTAATCATTGCCAAACGATTGCGAAGACATGGAAAGGTCTATCTTACCTATGGTTGCTTCAAAATTGTTTCTGTAGGAAGAATGGTTGGTAAGATAATTTCCAATGACCTCTGCAAAAGGTTGGTTGTAGTTTTGGCTAGTGTTTTTAGATGTTTTCATTTTTTCTTCAAATCTAACAAACGCTCCAATTTTTTCATTTTGTGTAATTTCATTTTCTACTATTTCGTTTGTTCTACAAGCGTTTAGAAAAAGTAAAAATACAAATAAAAACGATAAATAGCTTAAAGTTTTTCTCATAAATTTTTTGTCCCATTGTATGCAGTTTGCATTTAGGAAGCTATGGGCAACGGTTTTTTTAATACTCCCGTTGTCAAAATCCTCTCCAAATTGTTACCTTCCATAAAATGCAAATACATTTCTATTTTTACATTTTCCATTATTTTTCTTGATAATATTTACCAAAATCCATAATCAGGGTGAGTTTATCATATTCCGATACAATGATTCTATTATTCAACATTTGTGTTTCGTACTTGTATCAAGTTGTTCACTCAATTTCGGGTCTTTCTTTGTGGAGTTTTCTGCCAACGTTTTTGCAGCTTGGCGATAGTGGCGGATTTCAAGGCACGAACCTTCAAGTTTTACACTACCGTTAGCAAAAGCCATTTTCAGTTTTTAAATTTACACAAAAATTGAGAAATGGCTTTTGCGGAATAAGGGAGTTGCCGGTCGATTTATTCCTTTACCCGCCATTTCGCCAAACTGTTTGTTAGGGGCAGTTTTTTTATCAATATTTGTTCAACCAAATTTTCAAATCCTCATAGTCTTTCAGGTCAATTTTTGTTTCTAGTTCTTTTGCTATTTCTTTTGCATCTTTCGTGAATGAGCTTGTCGTTATGATTATACTTTTAGCGGGATTTTTTAAAGTATGAACTCCAGCTACATTACGTATGATATCAACACCAACTTTATTGTCAGGTGCATATCTTTTGCATTCGACTAAATTTAATAGACTTGTTAAGGCATTTTTAACACTTGCAATAATATCAGTTCCACCATCACGAGTTGCTTTGGTTAATTGAATATCTAACCCCATATCTTCGAGTATACTTGCAACTAATTCTTCGAACTTTCTTGGTGATAAGTCGTAAAGCTTTTCAGGATGTTTTTTGAAATACTTCTTAACTTCCTCATTAATGTCGGTAATTATGATATTTTGAGTTGATTCCTTTATTTCATTATCGTCTTCATAAAGTTCCTCTACATATTTTCCAGATAAAACTAATTCTTCAAGTTTTTCAAGGACTTTAGATTCAGCAATTTCTTTTGTTTCGAAAGAAGCCTCAACCTCTGTTGCACGGTATTCACCATTGGGTTCTTTTAAAAGTATCACATATCCCCAATCATTATCAATTCGGTCTTTTATGATTGTAGCGAGAAGATTATTATCTTTTTCAGAAAACCAACTAACTTCGTTTCCAAGAACAGAAGCCATTGGATTTTTTATAACATTATAGTCATAAAATTCTTCTTCTGATATTCGTTTTATTGCCATAATTTTTGTTCAAATTGCCCCTAAGGACTTGCAAATTGGCGATAGAGCCGATTTAACACAAATATTGAATAGAATTACCACACTTCAACGTTGCACAAAAGTTCAATAGAAGTACTTCACCGGCTCTA
>JAFDZJ010000317.1 GCA_018266965.1 Bacteroidota bacterium | reverse complement strand
ATTTATTAAGGTCTGCAAACTTTACCGTTCCATTAGTATAGCTTTCAAGATGTTTTAAGGCTGAAATCCAGTTATCATAATTACTCCCTTTTCTCTTATTGGTTAATTTCTTGAAATACTCAATAAAACAAAGTTCTCCCAATTCTTTTATCCGTAATTTTTCTTTCTCTTCATCGCTGTATATTTGGGGCTTATTGAGTTTGTTCTCCTTTTGTAATGCTATACTATTTCCTATCCTTATTGTTTCTGCATTGTGTTGTTTCTCAATTTGTGTTTTAGGCTTTTCAAAAATATATAAACCTAAAAACTCTCTCCTTGTAGTTTTACCCTCATCGTTTATTATTGCAGGGTAGAAATCCAAATAAAGGCTTTTCCGCCCTTTTGATATACTCTTCTCTCTTAATGTAACTTTTATTGTCATTATTTTGCGTTTAAGATGTTGTTTACTATTTCTTTGGGTACATACACGAATTTACCTTTTTGATACTTGGGTATTTCTTCTCGCTTAACAATATTCTGAAATGCTGTTTGCGATACATTAAATAGTTTAAGCACCTCCCCAATGGTATAACAATCTGAAATATCATAATCTTTGGGTTGAGGTTTAGGAGGTTCGGGTTCGGTAAATAAATCATTGATATTAGACCGCTTAATTCTTGTAAGTCTATCGCCTAAATTTGTTGCAGGTATCACTCCGCTTTTTATATAATTATATACAGACCTTATGGAGCAATTTAACAGAGTAGAAACCTCTTTAACTGTTAGAAATTCCTTTGTGCTTAAATTCTCAATAGGCTTTTTGTTTCTCTTTTTTTCAGTATCCTCTATTACTGCATTTACCTTTATTGCTTTCCCCCTTGCTTTGTATGCTCTCTTACTGCAAGTATCTCCACAATATCTTGTAGTCGTTGTTCTCGCTGTAAATTCATTTCCGCAATGCTCACAGAATTTTTGGATAAATATATTACTGCTCATTTTATATCAATTAGAGAAATTAAATGTAATTAAGTGCAAATAGGTGCAAAAATAAAAACCCAATAGGGCGTTTTTTATGTCTTTTTCCATTCGAGGTACAAATAAGGTACAAATATATGCATAATTCTGCAAAGTTCTGCAAAATAAACACTACCTTTGAAAAACAATAAAAGCCCTTATAATAAGGACTTTATGTAGTTTAATTACGGTTTTTTATAAGTTTGTTTTGCAGGGGTTACTTTCCGATACAAAACTTGCTGAAAATATTCCCCAAAACTTCGTCGTTGGTAAAGCTTCCGGATATTTCACCCAAATGTTCCAAAGCGTTTCTTAGTTCGTATGCCAAAAGTTCGGTGGTGATGTTGTGGGTAATTGCCTGTTCTACTTTTTGTACCGCTTCCAAAGATTTTTGCAAAGCCTCATAATGTCTTTGGTTGGTGATGACTACCGTATTCCCTTCGGTTTTCAGGCTTTCTACAAAAGAAGAAAGTTTGTCTTTCAATGTTTGGATATTGATGTTTTCTTTTGCTGAAATTGGGATAAAGTCAAATGGAAAATTTATTTCTTTTTCAAAATTTTGCTGGATAATTTCAAATTTCTCAACCTCAATCTTAACCTTAGCCTCAACCTTATCAGTCTGGGTGAAGCAAACGATGATTTTCAAATTCTCTCGGATTAAAGATTTCAACATCTCAAAATCTTCTGAAAAATCTTGTTGATTGGCATCTGCCAAATAAATCAAAACCTCTGCCTGCTCTACTTTTTCTTTGGCTTTCTGTACTCCTATGGCTTCTATTTCGTCGGCTGTTTCTCTTAATCCTGCGGTATCTATCAACCTGAAAGCCTGTCCTTTGATATGCAAAACTTCTTCTATCGTATCCCTTGTCGTTCCGGCAATATTGGAAACAATGGCTCTTTCCTCCTTCAACAAAGCATTGAGCAAGGTGGATTTTCCTGCATTGGGTTTCCCAATAATCGCAACGGCAGTTCCGTTTTTAATCGCATTTCCATACTGAAAAGAATCCAAAAGACTTCCTAATTTCGATTTTAAATTTTGGATGAGTTGTACCATTGCTGTTCTATCCGCAAATTCTACATCTTCCTCGGCAAAATCCAATTCCAATTCCACCAAAGAAGTAAAGTTGAGCAAGTCGGTTCTTAAAATGCCAATTTCTTGGGAAATCCCACCTTTAAGCTGGTTGAGTGCCACTTTTCTGCTGGCTTCATTTTCGGAGGCAATCAGGTCGGCAATAGATTCGGCTTGGGAAAGGTCTATCCTACCATTCATAAAAGCACGCATGGTAAACTCTCCGGCTTTTGCCATTCTGCAACCGTTGTTTATCAGGACTTCCAAAATCTTCTTCCCAATATAAGGCGACCCATGAAAAGAGATTTCCACCGAATTTTCTGTGGTAAATGTTTTGGGAGCATGAAACACGGAAACCATTACTTCATCAATAACTTCGGATGTTGGTTGTTGGTTGTTGGTTGTTGGTTGTTGGTTGTCAGTTGTTGGATTTTGAATTGCATTTCTTTCTTCTTTCCTCTTTCCTCTTTCTTCTTTCCTCTTTTCTCTTTCTTCATCAACATCCACAATAAAACCATAATGCACGGTGTGAGATTTTACTTTTGTTAAATCTTTTCCTTGGAAAACTTTATTCACAATTTCAAAAGACTCTTCGCCCGAAACTCTAATAATTCCGATGGCTCCAACTCCGTTGGCGGTTGCCAATGCACAAATGGTATCCTGATTCATAACTGCAAAGATAAGGAAATTGAGGATAAGGTTGAGGTGATGAAGTGATGAAGTGATGAGGTTATGAGGTGATGGGGTGATTAGGATTTTTTGAAGCTATTGTTCATTTATTTTTCGTGCGACACAAAAATATCCTACAATAGAAATAACTCAATTTTCTGTAAATTTGTATTCGTACCAAAATATTCAAATTTCTCAATAAACATTCAAAACCAAAAATTCGAAAAATTCAAAGCTTTACATTATACTTCTACCCCACTTCTTCTACCCAATGTTTGGGATGTTTTGGGAGCGAGTTTATTAGAAGAAATAGGATATCCTGCAATTGCAACTTCCAGTTCTGCTATTGCCTTAACACATGGATATCACGATGGAGAACAAATTCCATTTGAAGAACATCTGAAACAAGTAGCACGGATTGCAAAAAGCGTTGCTAGACCTGTAAGTGTGGACATAGAAAACGGTTATGCTACTACTGATGAAGAATTACAAGAAAATATTTCTAAATTTATAGATGCGGGTATCGTAGGTATAAACTATGAAGATTCCGACAAACATACTAATCAATTAATCAATATTGAAGAGCAATCCCGAAGGATTAAACTTATCAAAAATACAGCAACTCAAATGGGAGTTTCTTTATTTGTTAATGCCAGAATAGACACTTATGTACATGGCAATTATACTGATTCTGACCTCCAATTAAATGAAACTTTAAAAAGGGCAAAAGCTTATAAAGAAGCAGGTGCGGATTGCTTGTTTCCTATTATCATAAAAGATTATGGACATATTTCCACTTTGGTAAAGGAAGCCGATT
>JAFDZJ010000316.1 GCA_018266965.1 Bacteroidota bacterium | reverse complement strand
TTTAGTAAATTTATTTCAGTATTTGACTGAAGGATAAGTGAAGTATTTGTATCTCCATATTCTTCAAGCTGCATTATTATCTTTGCCAACTGTTCCCTTGTATTTGTTGTTATTTTTAAAAGCATACTGCTGTTTCCTGTAATGGTATGCCATTCTGTAATTTCAGGGAAGCCGCCTATGATTTTATTAATATCCTTTGCTTTGTGATGGCATTTAAATGAAACAAATGCCTGTATTTTCAAACCTAATTTATCTAAGTCGAGCAGGGCAGTGTACCCTTTTACATAACCTAAGTCTTCCAATTTCTTAATTCGTTCTCCTACTGCAGGAGCAGTAAGACCAACTCTACGGCCTATTTCCGCTGCCGAAGTCCGTGCATTATAACACAACTCATGTAAAATGGAAAGACTGATATTGTCAATATCTTTTGAAAGTAAATTTTTTGACATAAAATATTTTCGATTTTAAGGTTATTACATTTTTTTCTTTACAATGTAAAGTAAGTATGAACTTAAAAACATTCATCTTCGATTGAATAAAAAATACAATCTTAAATTTATGAGTAAGATAAAAAAATATTCCGCTTTGTCTATTTTTTTTATTTTACTAACTACAGTAAGTACTGATTTGTTTGCCCAAAATCATACAACAATAAATAATAAAACTGCAGACGGGCAGCACGACTTTGACTTTGAAATTGGAACATGGGAAACAAAATTATCACGGTTAGTCAATCCTCTTAGTGGTGAGCCTCCAATCTGGGTGGAGTACCAAGGTACAACTGTTGTAAGAAAAGTGATGAATGGCAAAGCCAATCTTGTAGAACTTATTGCTGATGGTCCGGCAGGTCATTTTGAAGGCATTAGCTTACGATTATATAATCCAATATCTAAACAATGGACGTTAAATTTCGCAAGTTTGCGTACCGGAACATTAAGTTTACCAACTTACGGTTCATTTAAGAATGGTGTTGGAGAATTTTTTAACCAGGAAATTTTGGATAACGGGCAAGCCATTTTTGTAAAATTCATTATTTCAAAAATTAGCCATGATGTTTATAAGTTTGAACAATCCTTTTCAAATGATGGTGGGAAAACATGGGAATTGAATTGGGTGGCAATAGATTCAAAGATTAGCAAATAAAATACTTACATTATTATAATTAATATAAAAAATGAACATTTTAAAATTCATTGCATCCATAATATTCCTTTTTATTTCATATGGAGGGTTGTCACAAGTAACAGCACTTACAAGCCCCCCCAATGGAGGGAATAAAAAAGCAATGGTTGGTGAAGTAATAGGAATAACCGCAGTAAATATTTATTACGACAAGCCACATGTTAAAGGAAGAGAGGGTAAAATATATGGAACAAATGTAGTTCACTATGGCTTCAAAGATCTTGGATTTGGAACCAGCAATGCAGCCCCCTGGAGGGCAGGTGCCAATGAAAATACAACTATAGATTTTAGCACTGATGTATTTATTGATGGAAAAAGTTTGACTGCAGGTAAATATGGCTTTTTTATTGCGATGTACCCTGATGAAGCCATTATTATTTTTTCAAAAAATTCTCATTCATGGGGAAGTTTTTACTATGATGCAAATGAAGATGCACTGAGGGATACGGTGAAAATAATAAAGACCAATAATAGTACAGAATGGCTTAAATATGAATTTGAAAATGAAACCGACTCCTCTGCAAATGTTGTTTTAAGTTGGGAAAAAATAAAAATCCCTTTCACAATATCAGTGAACTTTGTGAATACACAAATTGAATCATACCGCAAAGAGTTAAGATTTACCCAGGGTTTGTCAGCAAAAGCATGGATGAAGGCTGCTCAATTTTGTGTAAATCATAATACAAATCTTGATGAAGGATTGAGGTGGGCAGATCACGCAATTAACGCAAACTTCATTGGAGAAAAGACTTTTGAATCCTTAAGTATCAAAGCGTCCATTTTAGAAAAATTAGGAAGGTTGCCGGAAGCGGAAAAGGTAATGGAAAAAGCATTATCCCTTGGTGATATGGTACAAATTAATCAATATGGAAGACTGTTAATTGCTAAGGGTAAAAACGAAGAAGCTCTAAAAGTATTCCAAATTAATTATAGAAAGCATCCCAATGATTTTACTACCCTTGAAGGCATGGTAAGAAGTAGTTCTGCAAGTAATAATTTTAAATCTGCGCTAAAATATGCAAAACTTGCTATGCAACAATCTGTCATCACTGATGAACAAAAAAAAATCATAGAAGGCATGGTTAGAAATTTGAAAGAAGGAAAGGATGTAAATTAGAGGAGGAAGACAATTTATTTTTTAAAATGATTTTTTTGAATGTTTTTTTACTATTTTTTTATTATTCTAAAACTAAGTTTAACTAATCTAGGATAAAGTTGTAGCCTTTTCTTTAATATAACTAAAATAACATTATAATCATTAAAACCTTGTGAGTGCTGCGTAGGTGAAAAATTCTTTTACTTCCTGTTCGCTTACTTCAAATCCTGGTATAAACTCTACAGGTTCTGCAAAACTGATGTCGTTGAAATAACACTTTTGTTTACTAAACATAAAGGGTTGTATGGAAAATATTTTTAAATCTTAAACATTTCTCTTAATAAAAATTTTAATGATTACATTT
>JAFDZJ010000315.1 GCA_018266965.1 Bacteroidota bacterium | reverse complement strand
ATTTCTATCTCCCGGAGTAATTTTTTTTTATCTTTTCGGTATCGAAAATGTTGAGCCAAGTCCACAATATTATTCCCCAAATTACTGTCTATCCTGTCTAGTGTGGGTAAAAATGTCCGAAGTGGCAACCCAAACATTGAGTGTATAGTTACGCCACCAGCATTGATGGCAGCGATGCCTGTTGGAGCTACTACAATATATTTTTTTTTGGTTTTGGTAACAAATTCATTAAGGAAAGTTGTCTTTCCGGTACCAGCTTTTCCGGTCAGGAATACACTTCTGTTGGTTTGTTCTACCAAATGAAATAAAGAATCGTTCATTTGTCAAAAATAAGAAATTTATAGTTGGAAAGTTAGGTGCAAAGTAAATTTCAAAAATTAGCTTCACAAATTTTTATACTTTTGCACTTCAAAAATTCAACGAAAAATGATTTCCAAAATAATAGTACACAAAGTAGGCAATAAGATAAATCAAGAAGGATTGTTCCTGGCACAAGAAGAGCTTTTGCTAGATGAAGAAATGAGTGAGGTTTTGGAGAATTTTTTCCTTTCGGGTTTCAAATCCGAAGAACAATTTCATTTTTACAGCGATTCGTATTTGGCGAACAATGTAGTATATGGTGCGGTATCGGAAATTTTCGAAGACAATGTCAAATTCGTTTGGGAAAGTGAGAATATTGCCAAACACCTTTTCGAGATTGCCGAAAATCCAAGAGTTGTAGGAGGCGAATTGTTTGTTATATTTTTTGAAGGAGAAGAAAGCGATGCCGGTAAAATTGATAAAATTGGAATTTTCAAAACAGAAAAAAAAGAAATGTTCCTAAAAATTAAAAACAATGATACCGATGGTTATGATTTGGAAAAAGATTTCGGAATAGGACTTTCCAAACCAGATAAAGGAGTACTCATCTATAATAATCATAAAGAAGAGGGTTTTGCACTTTCCATATATGATAATAACAAGTCTGGCGATATCTACTATTGGTTCGAGGATTTTCTTAAAGTAAAACAAAGAGATGATGATTATTTTCATACCCAAGAAACACTAACTGTTTATAAGGATTATATAACCAAACAGTTACCACAAGAATTTGAGGTTTCCAAAGCCGACCAAGCAGAATTTCTTAACAAGTCTATTAATTATTTTAAAGAAAAAGAACAATTCGATTATGATGATTTTGCCAAAACAGTATTACAAGATGAGCATGTAATAGAAAGTTTTGGAAATTATAAGTCGGATTACGAGCAAGAAACTCAGGTGGCACTTTCCGAAGATTTCCCCATACATACAACGGCAGTAAAAAAGCAACAAAGACATTTCAAATCTATTATAAAGTTAGATAAAAATTTCCACATCTACATACATGGCGACAGGAAAATGCTAGAAACCGGACAAGACGATAAAGGAAAATATTATAGATTGTATTTTGAAGAAGAACAATAAAAGTTGTTTTTGAAGCTAAAAATTAATAACATGATATATATCATACTTCTACATCCGAGGATTGAAAATGATATTTGAAATTTAAAAAAAAATAATAAAAACTCCTATTAATACTACTTTTTTGAGTATTTTTGAAATATGAAAATAGAAAAATCCATAAATATTCTTAACAAAAGAGCTAGGTTTGAGTACGAAATACTAGAAGAAATAGAAGCTGGAATGGTATTGACAGGAACAGAAATAAAATCTCTAAGGTCTTCCAAAGCCTCTATAACAGAGAGTTTTTGCCAGTTTATTGATGATGAGTTGTATATCATTAATATGATGATTGACGAATACAAACTTGGGACTTTCTACAATCATAAAACAAAAAGGGAACGAAAGTTGCTATTGCACAAACGCGAACTTCAAAAATTCCAAAAAAAACTGAAAGATGCCGGAAATACTATTGTCCCACTCAAGCTATACATCAATGATGGAGGAAAAGCTAAAATCAGAATCGCCTTGGCAAGAGGTAAAAAACTTTTTGACAAGCGGGAAACTATCAAAGACAGGGAAAATAAAAGGAACTTGAGTCGCATTCTAAAGAAAAGTTAAAAAAATCTTAACAAAACTTTGCCCATAAGAAAAAAATATATTTATTTTGCATTAATAATTATCTAATCATTTAATTCTATGAAAAATCTAAAATTAGGAATTTCAGCATTGGCACTTACGATTGCCTCTTCTGTTTTTGCTCAAACTACCAACAATCCTTGGTTAATAGGAGTTGGTGCACATGGAGTGAATCATGTAGCTGTAAAAGGTGGAGATTTCACTGGTACACTTACTAACTTCAAGCAAGTGTTCAACATGAACAACTACACCATTACACCTCCATTGTCTAAACTTACAGTTGCTAGAAACTTAAACAAATACTTGGTTCTTGACTGGCAAACTACTGTTGGAAATGTGGACAACAAGAGATTTAATATGGGGAAAGAGTTCATGCTAATGACTGGTCTTGGTTTGCAATTCAAATTCAACGGTCTTTGGAATGAAGAATCTTGGTTTGATCCGTACATCAGATTAGCAGCTAACTATCTTAGACATGACTATTCTAATCTTACATTTCCACAAACTGATGTGAATGGGGTAGTATATCCTTATTTCAATGACTCCGATTTAGTTGGAAAATCTAACTTTTTTGCTGTAGCTGGCGGTATTGGATCTAACTTTTGGATTACTAAAAGTTTTGGTCTTAACCTACAAGGAGATTATGTAAATACACCTGGAGACAAATCCGATGTTGCTAATTTCTGGCAAGGTTCTGCATCTTTATTGTTCAGATTTGGACAAAGAGACAGAGATCATGATGGTATCCTAGACAAAGACGATGAGTGTCCAGATACACCAGGTCTAAAACAATTCAACGGATGTCCTGATACTGATGGAGACGGAATCCCAGACAAAGACGACAAATGTCCTGAAGTTGCAGGTCCAGTAGAAAACCAAGGTTGTCCTTGGCCAGATACAGACGGTGATGGTGTGTTGGATAAAGATGACGCTTGTCCTACCGTTGCAGGTCCAGTAGAAAACCAAGGTTGTCCTTGGCCAGATACAGACGGTGATGGTATCCTAGACAAAGACGACGCTTGTCCTACTGTACCAGGTCTTCCTGAATACAACGGTTGTCCAAAACCTAAATCTGTAACTGCTACTTCTACTACTGAAGCTTTGAAAAATATCTATTTCAACTTCAATAAAGCTACGCTAAGACCAGAGGCTGAAGCTAAATTAGATGCTGCTGCTAAAATCCTTAAAACTGACGGTGGAAACTACCTAATTACTGGTGCTACCGACAAAAAAGGTAATGACGCTTACAACTTGAGATTGTCCCAAGAAAGAGCTGCTGCTGTTGTTGCAGGTTTAGAAGCAAGAGGTGTGAACCCGGCTACTATCAAATCTGTAGGAGTAGGAGAGCAATTGGCTACTGTACCAGAAACTGCATCTGATGCTGAAAGAATGGTGGACAGAAAAGTAATCGTTACTGCTATCGAAGATGACTCTAAATGGAATGCAATGCCAAAAAGAGACTACGAAGAAAGAAAAGTAGCTCCTAAAAAAGCTGCAAAAAAAGTAGTTAAAAAGAAAAAATAATTTTTTCTAAATAATTAACGCTCTCAGAAATGAGAGCGTTTTTTTATTTTCATAAATTGATTATTTTTGCAAACAAAATATTATAAATTATGGGTAGAGCATTTGAATATAGAAAAGCCTCCAAAATGGCGAGATGGGATAAAATGGCTAAAACATTTTCCAAAATAGGTAAAGATATTGCATTGGCAGTAAAGGCAGGTGGTCCTGATCCAGAATCCAACCCTGCACTCCGAAGATGTATTCAGAATGCCAAAGGTGCTAATATGCCCAAAGACAATGTGGAAAGAGCTATAAAAAAAGCAAGCGGTGCAGATGCCGATAACTACGAAGAGATAACTTATGAAGGATATGGACAGGGTGGTGTTGCCATTTTTGTAGAATGTACTACCAACAATCCTACCAGGACTGTAGCCAATGTAAGAGCTGTTTTTAATAAATTTGATGGTAATCTGGGGAAAAATGGAGAATTAGCTTTTATTTTTGATAGAAAAGGAATTTTTACTTTGGAAAAATCATTGGTTACGATGCCTTGGGACGATTTCGAAATGGAAATGATAGATGGAGGTGCAGAAGAAATAGATAGTGATGACGAGGAAATAATGATAACCACAGCGTTTGAAGACTTTGGTACTTTGTCTCACAAACTTCATGAAATGGGATTGGAAGCCAAATCTGCTGAGTTGCAAAGAATTGCCAACAATACCAAAGAGGTAAACGAAGAACAATTTAAAGCAAATATGAAAATGTTGGATAGATTTGAAGAAGATGATGATGTCCAAAATGTATATCACAATATGGAGATTACCGACGAAATGATGGAATCTTTAAGCTAAACCTAATCCATGAGATTTTTCTCGTGGATTTTTTTCATCAATTTTTTCTTTATAAATAATGACTAAATTGAGTATATTTGTATTTTTATCATTTTAAATAACCTATTCAACATAAATTAATAAAACAAAAATGAGTTACATTTCTTACATCGAAGCAAGACAAATTTTAGATTCCAGAGGAAATCCTACTGTAGAAGTAGATGTGTTTACCGAGAATGGAACAATGGGAAGAGCTGCCGTACCTTCCGGAGCATCTACAGGAGAACACGAAGCTGTAGAATTAAGAGATGGTGGAAGCGATTTCTTGGGAAAAGGTGTGCTAAAAGCTGTTGAAAATGTTCGAGAAATTATCTCTCCGGAATTAATCGGGTTGCCAGTTTTCGAGCAAAATCTTATCGACCAAATCATGATAGAAACCGATGGAACTCCTAACAAAGGGAACCTTGGTGCTAATGCAATTTTAGGTGTTTCATTGGCTACTGCCAAAGCTGCAGCTACCGAACTGAAAATGCCTTTGTATAAATATATTGGTGGGGTAAATGCCAATACCTTACCCGTTCCTATGATGAATGTTATCAATGGTGGCTCTCATTCCGATGCACCTATTGCTTTTCAAGAGTTTATGGTAATGCCTGTAAAAGCAGATTCTTTTTCTCACGCACTTAGAAAAGGTACAGAGATTTTCCATCATTTGAAATCTATCTTACACTCCAGAGGTCTTTCGACTGCTGTTGGCGACGAAGGTGGATTTGCTCCAACTTTCAAAGGGACAGAAGATGCTTTGGATACCTTGTTACAAGCGATAGAAAAAGCAGGTTACAAACCTGGAGACGATGTTATGATTGCCTTGGATTGTGCAGCTTCCGAATTTTATAAAGATGGAAATTATGATTATAGAAAATTCCAAACTCCTGATTCTGCTGTGTTCAATAGAAGCGAACAAGTTTCTTATTTAGCAGAATTGGCAGCAAAATACCCAATAATTTCTATTGAAGATGGTATGCACGAAGATGATTGGGAAGGTTGGAAAATGCTTACAGATAAAATTGGAGACAGAGTACAATTGGTAGGCGACGATTTGTTTGTTACCAATGTACAAAGACTTTCCAGAGGTATCAACGAAGGAATTGCAAATTCTATTTTGGTAAAAGTCAATCAGATTGGTTCCCTTTCCGAAACGATGGCTGCGGTACAAATGGCACAACACAACAAATACACTTCTGTAATGTCCCATAGATCCGGAGAAACCGAAGATGCTACCATTGCAGATTTGGCAGTTGCTATGAATTGTGGGCAAATAAAAACTGGTTCGGCTTCTCGTTCCGACAGAATGGCGAAATACAACCAATTGCTAAGGATAGAAGAAGCACTTGGCGATACTGCCTATTTCCCAGGGTTAGATGCGTTTAAAATAAAAAGATAATTATAAGTTATCATCAAAAAAAATAAGGCATTAGGATTTTTTCTAATGCTTTTTTTTAGAATAGATATTTCATCAAAAATACCATTTCAACAAATAAAAATGGATATAGAAGTTGTTGTTTTGTGTAATGTTCTATTATTCAGTAAAGTAAGTTTGTTTTAATTTAAAATAGTAACTATAAATTATTAAACATAATAACTATTGATAAAATATATCGAATAACATTAAACACAAATTTGAGTATATGATATATTTTGTGTAATTTTAGCAAAAATTTTATAATAAAATGTCAGAAAATAAAGTTGTATTGAACTACGATGGGAAATCTTTTGAATATCCTATTGTAGATAGTGTTATCGGAGACAGAGGAATTGATATTTCTAAATTGAGAGATCAGACTGGTCTTATTACTTTGGATTTGGGTTACAAAAATACCGGAGCCACCATCAGTGAAATTACTTATCTGGACGGAGACAACGGAGAATTGTTCTACAGAGGTTATCCTATTGAGCAAATTGCCGAAAAATCCAATTTTACAGAAGTAATGTACCTTTTACTTCATGGCGAATTACCCAACAAATCTCAATTTGAAGGTTTCCAAAAAGGAATTAACAAATATAATTTTGTTGCCGATGAAATGAAAAGAATCATCGATGTATTCCCAAGATCGGCTCATCCTATGGGTGTTTTGTCCTCTCTTACTTCTGCTCTTACCGCTTTCAATCCTCGCTCAGTAGATGTTTCTTCCAAAGAAGATTTGGATCATGCTGCCGAAATGCTTATTGCTAAATTCTCACACCTTTGTGCTTGGACTTACAGAAAAAAAATGGGATTACCTATCAACCACGGCGACAATAACCTAGGATATGTAGAAAATTTTTACAGAATGTGTTTCCGTAAACCTTATGAAGATTTCCACATGGATCCTGTGGTTGTAGAAGCATTGGACAAATTACTTATCCTACACGCCGATCACGAGCAAAACTGTTCTACATCTACCGTTAGGATGGTAGGTTCTGCACATACAGGATTGTTTGCTTCTGTTTCTGCCGGAATTTCTGCACTTTGGGGACCTCTACACGGTGGAGCTAACCAAGCAGTAATAGAAATGTTGGAGATGATAGAAAAAGATGGTGGCGATGTTTCCAAATATATAGCTAAAGCAAAAGATAAAGAAGATAGCTTCAGATTGATGGGCTTCGGACATAGAGTTTATAAAAACTTTGATCCAAGAGCAAAAATCATCAAAAAAGCTGCTGATGATATCCTAAACAAATTAGGTATAGAAGACAAAGCACTAGATATTGCAATGCAATTGGAAAAAGTTGCACTAGAAGACGATTACTTTGTAGAAAGAAAACTCTATCCGAATGTAGATTTCTATTCCGGAATTATATACAGAGCTTTGGGTATCCCAACAGAAATGTTTACCGTAATGTTCGCATTGGGAAGATT
>JAFDZJ010000314.1 GCA_018266965.1 Bacteroidota bacterium | reverse complement strand
ACTTGGGCATTTGTAATATTTAGGAAATTATATGTTTACTTTCAAGACACTAATTTACTTCTTTTGCCATCCAGTTATGCAAAGAATTAAATTCTGTCGGAGATTTTGCGGAATAGCGTACAACGGTAGACAGCTTTACGCAGTGCAGGTGTTTGAAAAACTGAATTTCACTTTAGCACTTTAGCAAGTTTTGCCGTTTGATTTGCTAATTTAATCTTTTACGCAACATCAAACGGCAAAGAGGTGTTAGAATTACAAATGCTCATTTACTTCCGTCTACCTGCATTGCGGATAACTTTTGTTGTACGCTGTTGCTATCTTTCCGCGACCAATTTATATGTCAATATTTGAGGAAGCTTCAACCTCTTTTTTCTGTAAAGACTCAGTCTGAAGTTGCTGAATACTAATAAATCTTCATTTTGACCATTTTTGCGAATAAATTCTATTACCTCCAGCGGTACTTCGTTTCCTGGAATATTAGTTTTCGTGAAAATTGTAGAGTCGTTTCTTATGACAGATATAGAAAAGGTATCTACTTTATACATTTTGGATTCAACCGCTTCAAGTCCAAAAGTAAAATCTGGAACAAATAAAGTTAGCCCAAACTCTAACTGTGACTTGCTAATTTCGTCGCCATAGGTTGATATAAGTCTAACCGATGGTAATGGGGCGGGTTTTATTTTGTACGTTCTTTGTTCAATCCAATTTACAGTGCCTTTCTTTTTCACACCAATAAATAGCTTTATATCATCAATTGGATCTTCTTCGATCGTGAAAGTAAATTTGCACCCGTTCTGAATTATGCGACCTTCAGAAACTTTTACAACAATATTATTGCAAGAAGTATTTTCAACCACAATACTTAAAGGGTTTTCAATCCATTGAAATAATTCAGGGCGACAAAATGAAGTTATAACAACTGTCTGCCCATAGTTATTAAATGAACATAAGGTCAACAGAAGGGTAAATAGTCTTTTCATGTTTTGCAATAGCGTACAACGAGCAGGGCTTTATGCAGGTTGGGAATTGTTATTCGTCCGCCAACAACCGCTGCTGATTGAAAATATAAAGTTGAATTTAAGAACTAAAGTTGAAAGTTGTTTGTCCAGCCCGAACCACAGCCTGGATTTGCAAATAGCTGATGTTACAATGTCGAGCCCAACTTGCATAAAACCCAATGTTAGCGGTTCGGCTTTTTGTCCTTCAACTTGCTTAAATCGTTTTTTGTAATCCAAAGAAAGTGTCCAACTGTATCGGTCAAATCTTTGTATCTTATTAAGTCTCCAAATATTTTTGGGTTGTCAAACTTTGTTGGTTTGATAACTGCGAACTTGTAAAAACTTTCTTCGTGTCTGCCAAGTTGAATGTTGTCAAAATAAATGGTGTCGCTTGCAACTCTAAATGTTCCCTTAATTTCTGAAACTCCAAAACAGCCAATTCTTTCTCTAAAAGTGTAGTCGTCTTTAAGTTTAAGAGTTGTCAAACAGTTTGCTGCACCTTCTCTTTCTGCAATTAATATGTCTGTTCCTTCAAACTTGTCAAAGTCAACAATCCCCAATGGTTTGAAATAAGTCAGTAATAAAACAGTTGTCAATAGTCCAATTAATATAAACCTGTGGTTTTGTTTAAACTTCTCTTTAACTGAAAAGTAAATCTGTCGCAGAAGAGCTATGGCAAGTCCAAAATAAACTGCCACTAATAAAGCAAAAGCAGGAATAGCAAAAAGTCCAAGTTTTCCTTCCCAATAATAGGTCGTGTTGACCAGTAGAAAGAAAATAATTGTCGTAATGTAAAGTCCTTTATTTTTCAATGTGTGAAGGATGTCGTTTTAAGCTGACCGCTAACGAACAGGTATTGCTGCAGTTTGGGCATTTGAAATACATCAAGCCTGGACTGCTGCTGATAGCTGAACGGTTGCTGATGTTTTGTTCAATAAGCCAAATTTATAACGTCAAGCCGGAACTGAAGCTGATTATTTTACTGCTGCTGACGCTAATAACGTCCAGCCCAAATTGCAGCAATACCCATGTTAGCGGCAGTATTCATGTTATTTTGATGCTGTCTTTGTCTAAGAGAGGAAAAGTTTTGTCGTTTAGTTTATTTTCATTTGAATTAATATAATGCATAAATCGTTGGAGAGTTATTAAAGCTGTATAGATACAAATTTTTCTGTCGTTAATTGTTTGGTCAAGTAATTTGCCATGTCTGTTTTCAGTTGAGAGCTTCATAGTAAAATCAAAAAAGTCTTTAGTTACATTCAGGTTATCTCGGAGCAAAAGCCATTTCTTGTTCCTGTCGTTGTTAAGTTTGTCAAATGAGTTCATTATGCCTTCAATTACACGATAAGCAAAAAGCGGTGTCAAATCTGGTTCTAAAAGCGCATACTTAATGTCAAGCAGGGCAACCCTAATTGTTGGATTATTTTTTAAAGTAAATAAAGTTTCAGTTTTTAAGTCAAATAAGTCCGTTGGTAGCCACGGTGTAAAATTTGATATTTGAGCTAAAGTTTTGTTTGGCAAATAAATCGTACTAAAGTCAATTCTGCTTAAAACACCTGTACTTAAAAGTGCTGTGTCATAAAATGATTGAGTAAAAGACCGAACAATATCAAATAGCGTTGCTAAATAATCAATCAGCTTCTCTGAATTAATTTTTACAACAACATCATCTGTATCGTTTAGTAATAATGCATAATCAAGTTTGCCAAACTTATTTTCAATGGTTAATCTAATTGGTGGGTCATGTATGTTGAAGGAAACTCTTAAATAGCTTGGTGTTACTTTCCCATAAAACAAATATTCATTTTCCATAAGTCTGCTCGAATATAGGGTGTGTCAACTTATTGCCGCTAACGGTTTGCGGCTTTGCGTTCGGGCGGGCTTTTTAGCACTAACCTTGATGCGAAGAACCGCAGTTCAAATTTAGAAAAAATGTTCATACGAAGCCGTTCTGCCCGCCTGACGCAAAACCGCTGTTAGTGGCTGCCGTTCTTGTCTTTCGTCATTTGTTCTGTATGAAATATTCACCAAGTTCAATTACTTTTTTGTCAAGTGAGTCTGTTGTCTGATTTCTAAAATCATTCAATATTTTTCTTGTTTCTTCTGTGTCAAATGTCGTTAATGCTTGATAAGCGTCTGCTCTAAATACTTCTAATTCACTTTTGTCAAACAATATTTTTGTAAGCGTTGGTATCGCTGGTTTATAATTTAATTTTTCAAGTCCACCAATTGCATAACGTCTATATTTCATTTCCTTGTCTGCAATATTTTCTGTCAATATTGGTCCGATTTGATAACCTGCATTTAAAATGGGTTCTTCAATACATTCTTCTGTTACCGATTGATTGTGAAAAACTGTGTAATAATGAAATGCACATTTTTTGTCAACGATTTGTCCAACAGCAAAATAAAATATTGCAGTAAAAAGTGCTGTAAAAACTGTCGCCTTATAGTTCTTACGCAACAATTGTTTAACTGTAAAAACTGTGAGGTTTGCGACAACTAACCAAAAAAGTGTTTTGTAATAAAAGATTGAAGTCAGTGCAATATCAAGCATTAAAACTTCCTTTCCTTCAGGGTTCCACGCATAATTGTCTGTCAAAGTGAAAATCCACCATAGTCCAACTACAAGAATTGAGGTCAAAAAATAAGGTAATATTTTCTTGATTGTTGTCTTCATACGGTTGCCACTAACGTCCGGGCTTGCTGCAGTGCTGGTATTCATAGCTTGTCCTGCCGGAACCGCTGCCTAAATTATTAATAAAAAGCTGAAGT
>JAFDZJ010000313.1 GCA_018266965.1 Bacteroidota bacterium | reverse complement strand
TTTGTTTTTACGATTTCACAAATATCGCCTAAACGAACGGTTTTAAAATTCGTCAAGGTTGAAAATAATTTACGATTTTCGGGTGAATAAAAATCGTAGTCAAATCGCCCGTTTAGTTCATTAAATTGAATGGAAAAAGCATTTTCAGTCTCTGCTTTTTTACCTTTTTGAAATTCTTTATACGCTTCAATTATAGCTGAAAAATCTTCATCTAAAATCGGTTGTCGGTTTTTATCTTTGATGATTTGTCCGAATTTGTCTTTTTGATAAATTGGTGTTCCGTTTTTATTACCTTGATAACCTAATTTCGTAACTCGTCCGAAGAAAATCGGATATTGTTTTTCTTCGTTTTTGCTATCTTTTTCTAAAAATAACAAAGAAGTTTTTACTCCTGTTCCAAACGGAATAAATGTTTCTTGTGGTAAATTTACAATCGCTAAAACTTTTGCTT
This sequence comes from Bacteroidota bacterium, assembly GCA_018266965.1. GTDB lineage: Bacteria > Bacteroidota > Bacteroidia > Flavobacteriales > Weeksellaceae > Amniculibacterium. Next base: position 2,324 of record JAFDZJ010000313.1, on the reverse strand, counting down.
TTTGTTTGATGTAATAACGTAAATAATCCAAAGATGGATTTTCAAAATTCCCGTTCGGCAAAACGATTGCCATTCTTCCGCCTTCTTTCAAAAGTTGTAAACAACGCTCAATAAAAAGAATTTCGGCATTTTGATTGGCGTAAACGGTTTTTGTTTGGTGAAATTCATTATTTTGATTTCCCCATTTATGTCCCAAATCGAATTTTGACAAAACAGATGATTGTGTGATTTTTGCACCAAAAGGCGGATTGGTCAATACCAAATCAAAACCATTTTTTTGACCTAATGAAAGTTTAATACTGTCCAAATCTTCCAATGAATTGGTGCAAAGAATATTCGTTTTTCCGTTTGCCTCTAAAAGTAATTTCATATTAGCAATTCGAGCAATACTTCTGTTGATGTCTAAACCGAAAATATTCTGTGAAACTATTTTTGCAGTATCCAAATTTTGATTGTTGGATTGTAGATGTTTCAAAGCTGACATTAAAAAACCGCCACTTCCACAAGCTGGGTCAATGATGGTTTCTTCGGGTTTTGGTTGCATAATTGCCACACAAAAATCAATGACAGGTTCGGGTGTGAAAAATTGCCCTCGTCCGTCTTTTTCGTGGTGTGATAAAAACTTTTGAAAAGCCAAACCTTTTGCATCTTGCGAAGAACCAAGCAAGGAAATTCCTTGCAATTTATTGATTGTAAAACCAAGTGCGTTTAGGCTTAATTTTATGCGGTCGTCAGTGTCAAATATATCTTGATATTCTTTTTGTGTTTGAATAAATAATGAAGTTATTCTATCGGATAAAGCAGAAACATTTTTACCCAATTTTATTTCGTTCCATTCATCAGAAGAAACGGAAAATTGTTTCAGCTTTTCGTTTTCGTCAAAAATTTTGATGAACAAAATTTTTACAAATTCTTCCAATGTCTGTTGTGGCGACAAACCGTCATTGGCATAAATATAATCGTGAATTTCCTCAAACCTTTTTAAAAGGTTGTCTTCTTTAGAAAGTTCAATGTCAAAAAGTAATTCCATAATCTACATATTTGTGGTAAAAGTAACACACATTTGTGTAATATGCAAATTTATCGTCCGTCTAATTGACTTTTGTCTAACTTTCTGTATTTTGGTTTTGTTTCTTTAATACACAAATCAAGGTCGTCATACCAAGGTTTCAACAGTTTATGTCGTTTGAAATTGTCTTTGGCTGTTAAAATGTCAATCGTATAATTTTGTTGTAAATGATTTGGCGATTTTGCTTGATGATTTAAGTCGGCACTATTCACAAAAACTAATTCGTGTTTTCCTGTTTTGAGAAATAAATCAACGCAAAGAATATTAAACTCTGAAACCAAAGGTCCTGTACTTTTAATATTGGTTTCTGTGTCTATTCTTGTTGATGGCATATGCGTTTGTAATAATCTTACAGGTGCAGTCAAATCCCAAAATGCGTTTTCGTCAAAATCTTCTTCTTTGAAAGTTTTTAGCCATTTTGCAATTTCATCTTTCGATTTCCAAAGTCCTGTTAAATTAGGAACTCCTGCACCTGGATTTTCTTTATTCCAACGAAATTTTGGAAACTTACCTGCATTTTTCTTTTCCCAATTTTCTTTCGCTTTCTCATAATTCCGATTACCAGAATTATAGATACTTTCAACGTGTTTCTCCCTTTCAATAGCGTGTTTATTGAGCAAAGTCAAGCAAGAAGATGTTTTGGTCAAACCGCTTCTTTTTTCTGCATTTGATTTTACACCTTTACATTCAACTACAAGCCATTTATCTTTAGTCGAGCCGATTTTACGAATGTAAAAATCGCCTCTTGCATCTTCACTTTTGGCATTATTCCCTCCTTCGGGTTTTTCTTTAATTCTCAATGCTTCATAACCGATTGAATAAGCGTATTCCTTAAAGATTTCTTCTCCGAGATTTCCTAAAATATACCCTTCTGCTCCCGGACTTTTGATAAGCACTTCTAAAAATTTGTTCTCGTCAATTCCGAATTTTCGGTTAATGTATTGTTTTAATTTATCCATTTTAATCTTTAAATAGTTCTGAAATTGGAACATTTAAAGCAATGGCAAGTTTCTCCGCAATAACGATTGATACATTCCTTTCGCCTTTTTCAATGCTTGGAATGTATGTTCTGTCAATGTCTGCATTTAGAGCAAGTTTTTCTTGTGATAATCCTTTCTCTAATCGAAGGCGTTTTAAGTTGTTACCAAATTTCTGCTTAATGTCCATAGTGTAAAAGTCTCTATTTGTAGAAAGTTGTACAACGGACAATCGTCAACATGATATTTTTTTTAAAAAAAAATTTGTATGGTGGGTG
>JAFDZJ010000312.1 GCA_018266965.1 Bacteroidota bacterium | reverse complement strand
TTTCGTGCTTAGGCCAACCAAGACTTTCATATTGCTGGTCTGCTTTATTCCAAACATAGCGTAAACTCTCAACAAGAAAACCACCACTTCCACAAGCTGGGTCAATAATTTTTTGCTCGTGATTTGGGTCAACCATTTCAACAACCATTTTAACTACATTTCGTGGTGTGAAAAATTGACCTTGTCCACCTTTTAAGGCGTGTCCGATAAAAACTTCAAAAGCATCGCTTACCGCGTCTCTGGAAGATTCAAGAATGGAGTATTGTTGAAGTTCACCAACTATATATGTTAAGGAATATTCGTCTAGTATAATTTCATCAGAGGCATCAATAACATCGTTGTAATTCTTTTTTACTTTATTGAATAGCTCTAAAACTCTCTCTTTAACTTCTTTTGGCTCTTCGTCAATACCTGCTCTGAAAGTCACCATTTCATTCGGTTTGGTGAATTTCTCATCATAAATTTTACAGAAAATAAGATTGATTAACTGTTGAGCAAATACTTCGTCTCTTGTAGCACCAACAACATTACCTGCAAGGTAATTTCTCATTGCTTTGAAAACATTTTTGAGGTTGGTGGCTGGCTTTAAGTCCGAACGCTTAAACTTACCAACGTCTTCAATTCTTTGTCCGAATTTTGGGATGTTGGGGATTTCTTCAAATAAGACTTTACCGCCTTTTTCAATTTTTTTGAGGAATAATCTTTCTTCCCCGTTAAACCAAACTCCTAATTGTGATTTTGAAAAACGCAAATAGTCTTGTAGTTGGGTTTTTCCGTCTTTACGGTTTTTCTTTTTGCACTCAACTATTATAAAAATGTCATCTTCAACTTTCTTGTCATTTGGAAAAACTGCAATGTCTATTGGATATTCTTTTTTGGTGTCCGAAGGTCTTACCTTAACTCTATGTTGTGGATGAGTTGTAATGTGAGATTTAGGATAGCCGTAATCTTCAACAAGTATTTTTGAATATACTTGAACTGCTTCAACTTCTTCAGGAGTCGCTTTTACTTCTGTTCCTGAGATGTAATCGAATATATATCCGTCTTTGGGTTCTTTCTTTTCTGCCATTATTTAATCTTCAAATTTTAGGTCGTAAAGTTAGTTTTTTAATGCCTACTTCTTTCATAAACTGTCGTCAAACTGTCCTTTGTCCCGAAGTCGGGTGGTGGGTGGGCTTGGGTGCGGTTGGGCAAAATAAAATGTGCTGCAATTTGTGTCGGCTTGTGAGTTGGCTTGCAGCTCTTTTTATTTTGCGAAGGGTTGGCATTTTGTCTGTCGTATTACTGTTCGTTTTTGTTTGTCGTGTCGTCTTTTAGGGTTGCTGGTAACGGGACTTGGCTTTGCGTTCGGTGTGGGGTAAAAAGCACATCAGTTCAAATTTAGTACAAAAGCCAATAGAAAGTACAATTGTTCAGCCTAGTACTAAAGCCACACTGACGCAAAACCAATGTTAGTGGCTGCCGTTCTTTTCAATGTCCTCAAATTTTATTTTCATTTTATGCTCTGTCCAAAAGTCAATAGGTTGTTGTCCGGGTCAAGTAAAGCAAATTCCTTTTGTCCCCAAGGTTTTGTTTCTAAATTTCCGTTTGGGTGAATAGAAATTTTGTTGTCCAAAAAAGATTGGTAAATTTCATCAATGTTCGTTGTCCTGATATAAACTTGTCCATAGTTTTCCTTTGGGTCAAGTTCTTTGAATTCAAAAAAGTGAATTTGGATATTGTCCTTATGAACCATTAAGTAACCATCAAAGTCATTGTCGCCAAGAGTTTGAAATCCTAATTTGCCTAGGTAATATTCTTTAGTAACTGCCTTATCTCTCATTGGTAATTTCGGATTGATTTCTGTCAGCATATTTTATTGTCGTTTATTCTGTAAATTTATAATTGTAGTTTTTCATGGTTAGTTGGAGTCGTATCGATCGGTTGCCACTAACGTTCTGGGTATTGCCGAAGGCGGGGTTTTTTAGCATCGGACTTCAATAGAAGCATCGTCGTTCAAATTTAGTAAAAAGTTCAATAGAATTCATTCAGCCCCGCTTTTGGCAATACCGTGTTAGTGGCAGTTATTTTTTCTATGTAGGAATTAGTCAGTGATTACTTCTTTGTCAAATAGAAAAATTCTCGTTCCAATTCATATTTCAGTCGCTTAACACTTCTTCTCATCATGAAATAAGGTAGTGCAAACATAAATGTTCCGTGAAGTAGTAAAAATGGAATCGCAAAATAATCTCCATTTACGCTATTGAATGAAGGGCCGAAAAAAGCTATTGAATAAAATAATATTAATGCAACATAAAATAAAATAAAGAAATTATTGAATCCATTTATTTCTGTCTCAACTGTTAGTTGTCCATTGTTTTCAATAAAGGTTCCGTTAGCCACTGCGAAATTCATATTTGTGTCAAAGAATCTTCGTCTTCTTTTTATCTTGAAACTGTCAATGTTCACTTGCCCTTTAAATTCGTTCTTACTTGATGAAAAAACATCAAAAGAGTCTGACAGCATTCCTGTACTTCCTTCGTCGGTAATTTCGTTTAATCGATTAACAAATTCAACTTTACTTGTCGGCAAAGTTGTCGTCATAGTATCTATGAGTTTAAGTCTTATTAAAATGTTCTTCATTCTATTTTGGTTTCTGGTAATTTAAACTGTCTAGAAATTCTATTCCTAAATCAAGTCTAATACGATTTTTTTCTTTTTGTTAGGGGTTCTGAATAATTGCCACTAACGGTTTGCGGCTTGGCGTATTGGGGGCTTTTCAGCACCAATGTTCATACGAAGCACACAGTTCAAATTTAACACAAATTTTCATACGAAGAACGTCCGCCCCCATTACGCCAAACCGCTGTTAGTGGCTGTGGCTTTCTATCGTCTGTCTGTCTGTCTTTGCAAACCATTTTCTGTCATTGTCGTGTCGCTTGCGTGTCGTGTTTTTTCTTTTTTTTAAGGGTCGGGGATTTTTTAAAACCAATTTACCACTTCAAATTATAGTCTTTTGCAACTTGTTCCCACTTTTTAGAAACGTCTTTGGAAACCAAAAGCGATTCTTCGTTTGCAACTTGCTGTCTTTCATTTTTACCAAACGATAAAAAGTTAAAACTTCCTTGTATGTAATACTCGTTGTCTTTGATTACAAGTTTTCTGTGTGTTCCTGTCAGTTTTGAATGAATTTCTGAAAAATGTGTCGGCAAGTGAATAAGTTTAAACTTGTCTTTGTGTTGCTTTTGCAATTCTTCAACTTTTTTCAAAGTGTAAATGTCGTGTTCGTCTTTCTCGCTAATTCCGTAAAGAATTATCAGTTGTTTTTTGTCTTTCAAAAGTTTCTCAAAAAGTGGAATATATTCTTGTGTTGCTCGTTTTATCCAAGGGCTTTCAATCAAAATTTTCTCTTTCACGTTTTTCAACGCTTCAACGAATTTTTGCTTGGTTTCCCAAATTGTCAAAGTGCTTAAATCGTCCGTTTGAATTTGAACTTTTGGTTCTTCGTCAATTACGGTTATTTCTTCAAATTCTGTTCTTTCAGAACTACTAAGCGAATAAATGTAATGACGATATTCAGAATTAAATTTTGAAGTCAAACTTTTGATTTCTTTAAGCGTTTCAAAATTTCTAACTTCTAATTTTGGTTCGTGATTACTTTTTCTGTCGGGAATGTATTCTATGAGCCAAAAATTACACCAATCGTTTGAATCGTATTTTATGTCATCAGAAGCGTAGCTTATCAAATACGATTTATTTTCATTGTCTTGTTTGTAAGTGTCCGCTAATTGCTGAAATTTTCCTTCAATAAGTTCGGGATTTCTGTTTGAAAGTTTTATTTCTGTATCTAAACTTTTCGGTAATTTTTTATCAGTTCTGTTTTGCTTTGATGACATTATTTCGCCCGAAATTCCGTCAACCAAAAATTCAAATTCTTCTTTTTCTTCAATACGAAGTATTTTTTCGTCTTGAATAAATTTTTCGCCTTCTTCCGTTACAATCCACTTTTCGGAAACCAAATCAACAAGTCCTTTTTCACGCAACGCAAACAATTCACGCAATACAAATTCGTCTGTTTGTCCTAAACCCAAAAACGTAAATAATTTGTCTTGCGAATAAAAACCCGCTTGAATCGCACGTAAAAGCACATTGTAAACTTTAACCAAAGAGCCGTCTGGTTGCTTGTTTACAAGCACGTCCAATCTTATTTTCCTAACAGGATAACTAAACTGAATTAACTCGTTCAGTCTGTAACCTGTCGGGGCTTTATCTTTTAGCTGTTTGTATGCTTCTTCTTCTGTCATTTAAAAAGTTCTTTTATTTGTTCAGCTTTTACAACCCAATCTTTTTTCAATAGTTCCAAATAGTTTTGTAAAGCGGCTTTCTCGCCATTTAAACGCCTTGTTTTTGCGTTGATAATTCCGTGATAATCGCCAACGATTATGAGTAATTTCTTTTGTCGTGATAACGCAACATTTATTCGGTTTGGAACTTCCAAGAAACCTAAATCAAGTCCCGCACCGCTTTTTACTAAATCCACAATTACAATATCTCTTTCCAAGCCTTGAAAGCGGTCAACAACTGAAACTGTAAGTTTATCTTCGGGTTTGTTCCACTTACAAATGGAATTTATTTTTCCTTGAAAACGCTTTTTGTCAATGTTCTTTTTTAGTTCACGAAATTGTGCCGTGTAGCCTGTGATTACGCCAAAAGAATAGTCTTTTACTTTTTCGTATTTGTTTAGTAACTCTAAAATTTCGGGAATGATTGTCGCACTTTCTTTGTTCAAAGACGATGAATTATTGTCTTTTTCATTTTTGTAATGACTTCCAATGTCAATGAAAAATAAAGAGCCGTCAATCGCCAATGGCAAATTGTGTTCGGCTGAAATATCACGATTTACAGGCTGAATTTCTTCATCGCCTTCGGGTTCGTAAAAACATTTTGAAGTAAGTTTTACTTGTTCGGAAGATGAACGCCTACACTCTGTTAATTGTGCTTTGTAATCGTAATCAACATTTGTAATAACTTGCTCAAACAAACTCGGACGATTAAAATAATCTTCCCAATTTTCTAATTCGCCTGCTTCTTTTTTAAATTTTTCTCGCAACCAACTTTCAACTTCTCTTGTGCTTGTAAGCATTGGGCGTAATTGTCTGTGGTCGCCAACGTAAATTAAATTTTTGCCTGTGATAATCGGAACAAGTGCTTCTGCTGTTGTCGCTTTTCCCGATTCGTCCATTATCACATAATCAAATTCAAAATTATATTTGGCGTATTTTTTTGCTGCAATATGATTACAAGTCGCACCAATTACACGAATGCTGTCAATTAGTTTTTGATTGATTGCACTTTTTTCGTCCAAAGAATTGATTGTAACAATCCAATCTCTGTGTAAGTCGTGCAACTTTAAAAAACTTGACAAATCAATTTGCAAAACTTGTTCAATCTTTTCAATTGCACTTTCTCTGTCGTTTGGCAAGTTGTGTAATTGGTTTAAGTTTTGAACTCTACCAACAATGTTTTCAATATTCTGTTTTGCCTTTTTCCAATCAGTTTGTTTGAAAATGATTTCAGTTATTGAAAGAGCAAAAGGATTTTGTCCATTTAAACTTTCAAGAAACTTTGTTTCTTCCTTTTTGAAATTTTTCTCTGCCGTTTCACGAACTTGTTGTTTCCAACCTTCCAATTTTCTGTCTAACGTATGCTTCCGAATACTTTGTATTCTCGGCTTTGTAATTCCGCTTAAACGCAAAATTGGAATTTCGTTTTTCAAAAGATTTTCCAACACTTGGTCAACCGCATTATTGGTTTGCGATGTGATAAGAATTTTTGCTTCGGGTTTTTGAGCAAGAATTTGAAAAACAATTTCTGTAATTACGGTTGTTTTGCCCGTTCCGGGCGGACCTTGAATTACTGAAAGCGGACTGCGATATAAAGCGTTTTCAATAGCACGTTTTTGATTGTATGAATAAACAAGCGGTTTACCGCTTGTGTCTTTCTGAAATACAAGTAAATCGTCCGAATGATTATTGTAAACAGGCGGTAATTCGTCAGGTTTGAAAAGGAAAAAAATCAAGTCAGGATTTTGAACTTCGTTTTTATCAACTTTTCTAATAGCGTCAAGTTGCCTATTTTTTTCTTCCTCTTTTTTATTCGTGTTCTCAAACAAAAATCCCGATTGCGGAATACTGTCTTTCTTTAAGCGTTCGCAATCTTTGATTTTCAAAAGCCAATCTTTTGTGTGGAACTCGTAGGGCTTTCCTGCAAATTCAACGGCTTCTTTGTTTTGTTTTCTGTCAGCATTGGCGGAAACAACATATTCAAAGCCTTCTGAATTAACGTCATTTCCGTCTTCAATGTGTTTTAAAACAAAACCAACGCTACTGCTTTTGTCATTTTGCTTAATCGTAAAAGTTATTTCATCGCCTTTTACTTCGTAATTTGAATATTGAAGTCGCAAAGAATTTTTGGCAATAACTTCTTTTTCCTTTTCAAGTAATTCACGATAAAAACCTAATTCATCTCTTACGGCTTTTCTGTTTTCACGAAGTGAAACTTGCTTTTTCTTTTGCTCAAACCATTTTTGGAAATATGGTGTAAGGTCTGCTTTGTTGTGTGTATATTCAATTGTGTAAACGAATTTGAAAGGCAATTTTTTGCCTTCTTTCATTTTTCGTTCTATAATTTTGCTATCAAGTGAGTTTAGCGGTTTTATGCTGTTGAATAAAAGTTTGTCTTCTGACTTTACCCAAATCACGCCTTCACACAACCAATTTCCAACAATAACGTCAAGCAAATAATTTGCTCCGTCCTTTGGCGAAATGTCAAAAATTGGACTTGATGAATTAAGCAACTCCAAAATTTCATAACCGTTGGGCGAACGAAAAGAAACTTGCACGGCTTCCGTTTCGGAAGCAACAGCAAAGTTTTTTAGTATGTTAATTACTTGTTGCCAATTCGGGCGGTCAGCGGGATTTTCAGCAAGTAACTTTTGAAGTTGTAAAGCATATTGTTCTGCAAGTTCCTGTTGTCGTTTGTCAAAAAACCATTCAACAACTTTTCCGATTGAAAAAATGTCGGATTGAAAATGAAAGCCTTTTACAAGTTTGTTTAGTTTCTCAGGTGCTACAAAATCTCTTGCAAAAATTTCAAGTTCTTTTGTTTGGCTTAAAGTTTTTGTGATGTCGGCAAGTCCAAAATCTACAAGATAGAATTGTCCGTTTTTGTCAATCAAAATATTTGCTGGGTGAATGTCCCCGTGATTGATTTTGAATTTCAAATGCAATTCTTTCAAACAGTCTGCAAGGTCAAGAAGTCCGCTAATTGCACCTTGCGTTTTAAGTTCATAAACATTGGTTTCCAAAGTTTCAACTTGTTCAAGCAATTCATAAACGATTGCAAAAGCCTTTTGTTCTTCGTCATAACCGTATTCAATAATGTCGGGTAATGCAGAATGTCTTGCTTTTTGCAAGTGGCGAAGTTTGTCCGCTAAAATTTTTGCTTTTGTGTCGTTTTTATCAATTCCTAAAATCCACTTAACCCAAAAGCCTTTGCCTTCTTCATTATAAGCAAGTGAATTTTGTGAATAACCTCTTTTGTTAATGTCAAATTGATTGTATTGATATTTATTGAAAAGCATTTACACTCATTTGTTTTAGGTTTCTAACTAAAAAGGGGTGGTGGGTGGGCTTGGTGTCCCAAATTGGTTTTAAAAAAAGTGCGGTGGGGAAAAAAGAAAAAACATTGGGTCGGTCAGCGTGTCGGTTTATTTGCTGTCCGATTGTCTTGTATATTTTATGTCCTTGTTCACTTTTCAAAATGGTTTGCTTTGTCTGTTTATTGCCGCTTGTCTGTCGGTTTGTAGGGTCGTCCTGCCATTGCCACTAACGTTTTGCAGCTTGGCGAAGTGGCGGATTTAGAAGCACTTACTTTCATTTTATTACAAATGTTTATTTGAAAACTAATTGTTCAATTTAGCACCAAACCCGCCATTTTG
>JAFDZJ010000311.1 GCA_018266965.1 Bacteroidota bacterium | reverse complement strand
TGTTCAATGGGATAAGCAAGAATAAAAAAGTGGGAATAGATGTAAATATCGGTATCCCAATACTGTCTGCAAATGGTGGATAGTCGCCTCGTCCACCACGAAATGTGTAATACCAAAATGTTCCGGGTATAAGTAATAGCCATACAAGATTTGCACTTACAAAAGTTGTCAGTTTGTTAAATGTTTTCAAGTTTTTGAAGTCAGAAAAAGTTTCTGTTTTTGTCAGCAAGAGAAAAGCAAGAATTGTCCCCGAAGCAATTGCAAGTCCAAAACCTAAGTCCATAAATGTTGTCTTGCTTGTTCTAAGTTCTGCTTCTCTTTTGTAGTATTCTTGTTTGTTTATATCATACGAATTGTTTAGTAAGTCGTCAGCATCTTTTTGGTTTTTGTAATACGGCAATGTCAATGAGTAGGAAAAAAGCCCTAGTCCTATGATAAAAGTCAAAATTGTTATTATTCGTGGTGTCATTGCAGTGTTTGTTTATGCTTTCCTGTACCTCCAATATAGGCGTATAGTTCGGTTTCTATTTCTGATTGTATTAAATTCTGATTGTATTTGGTGTGAAATATAATGTGAACATATAATTTCGATAATGACTGTGCCATAATAGTTTTTTTTACAAATCTACTGTTTTTATCCCAAGGCGTTGCCGTTGGGTTAGGATATATTAGGCTTTCAGCCTAATGTTGATTGTTTCCTTTCCCCAAGGCGTTGCCGTTGTTGGGGTATGTAATGCTTTTAGCCTAATAAGGATATTAGTTATATAACTACTTCAGCCTTATCGGACTGCCTTCCCAATGGGTATTGTTGGGGAGTATTTCTCCTTTCATAACCAAGGAAAGTGCATCTATAGTAACATCATCGCCAATTTGGGAATCATAAAGAATAATCGTTCTGGAATCAATGGTGGTTCTTTTTCCAATGTTTACAGGGCCTATCTTCATAATCCGATCTTCAAAGAGATGGGTTTGTGGTCCACAATCTTCATTTAGCATAGTTTCATCACCAATGCTTACCATATCGTGTTCGGTAAAATCGGTGGAGTTTAGCCAAACTCTTTTTCCTATTTTCACTCCGAGAAATCTCAAGAAAAATGGTAGCCACATCGTGCCTCGCAACAAGTCCAAGAAAAAATTAACGGCTAATGCTTCATAAATAGTGGTAATAGCCTCGCTCAACCAAACCTTCATGCTGTACATCGGCATTTCTGTTTTTTGGTATTTTCCTACCAAAATCCATTTTAAAAGTACGACCATAAAAAATGCAGGCAAGGCTACCATTCCTAAATAATAAAACGGAGAGAGCAAAAATAATTTAAGCAAATGACCATCAAGGTAACTACTGGTATAGGCAATGAAAAATACACTACAAATAATGATGATGGTTTGTGGAAAAATAATCCTTAATCCTTCTATGACTGCTCTTAAAATTTTTAATTTCAAGGGAGGATTAAAAGTCCGGGAATCATCAAAACCTGTTGCTTTTTTCCTCGCAGGCATCGCAATAGGAGGAGAGCCAAACCAATCTTTGGAATGACTGTTTTCCATTTCCTCTTCGGTAGGCGTTTTGCTGAGTACACCGATGAGCATATTGTCATTCAACGAATAACCTTGCGAAACAATTCCGCTATTTCCAACAAAACTTTGGTTTCCGATGATGGTTTTATTTAAAATTAATTCTTCATTTCTTACATCATGTTCGCCCAAGATAACGGCATCTGCAATGAAAGAACCTTCTCCTATTTCCAGCAAATTGTGAGAAACATCGCTGGCAGTAGAAATTTCGGAGTTTTTTCCCACTTTGGCTCCCAAAAGTCTGTAGAAATGTGAAATATAAATAGACGCAAAAAGAGGATGTGCCGTGATAAGAGAGAGATTGTACAACTGATCTTTCAGCCATTTTCTATAATACATAAAACTAAAAATAGAATACCTCCCGGGTTTCATGTTGATTTGTAACAACCTTGTGATTCCACTTATTAATAGTATAAACAGGACGATATAGGTAATTGCTAAAAATGGGGTTTGCCACAGATATGAAAATGAATAATCCGGAGCCTGTTCGTCCAAGAAAAAGAGAATGTAGAGCGTTGGGATTAATGGAAGAATGATAATCACCGGAAATAATGGTAGTGTTATTAAATAAAAAAACGACATCAAAGTTCTTTTTTTAGCTGGTGCTAAATTTTGAATATTAAGCTCTTCAGGAGTTTTATCACTTATTTTTTCAGCAGGACTGCCATTCCAAATTTCTCCAAAACCAATTTTTTTCCCATTGTTCAGGCAACTCAAATCTTGTAATTCTCCATGTTTTTCAATAACTGAATCTCCTCCCACTACGGAAGATGAGCCAAGATAGGCATGGTCTTCAAGTACAATTTTCCTTAGTTTTAATACTCCGTTTTCTACCGAAGCATTATCCAATACACAACCAGAACTGGTACTCACATTTTTTCCAATCTTTACTAAATCTTCTGCACCGATGGACAATTTACTCAACTGTGCCGATGGATGTACTTTTACCCCCAACAATCGAAGGTATTTTGGGTATAGTGGAGTATCCACAATAAATTCTGATGGAAGTAATCTTTTGGTCGTTTTCCAAAGCCACCATTTGAAATAATACCAACCCCAAAGCGGATAATCTCCCTCTTTTAATTTGCCGATAAATACTCTTTTAATAAAAAGAATAATAAAGGAAAATACCGGTGGAATAAGGGTGTAAAGCAATACAGCACTTAGGATTGCAAACTTAATTCCATAACCGTTGAGTTGGAAATAATAATAACTGAGGTAAGGAAAAAATATCTGAATACTGAAAAACCCAAACAACACTAATAGGCAAAGGGTTTGAGCTAAATTACAAAGGTAATATTGCATCGTGGAAACCCTCTGAAATTCTTCGTTTTTGGATTGCTTAATTTTTGATTGTTTCTCTTCTACCACCTTTGCAAAAGCAGAAAGAGGTCTGTTTTCATAAATATCTTTCAGAGAAGCTGCCGACAATTTCGCCTCTTGACGAAGATGGGAAACCAAAGTTGCTGCCAACAATGAATGTCCACCCAAATCAGTAAAAAAATCTTGGGAAAGTTCGATATTTTTACCAGGAAATACCACTTGTAGTATTTTTTTTATCCTTTCTTCAACGCTTTCGTTTTCAGAGATTTCTATTTTTTCATTTTGAGTGTTTTTGTACAGAAATTGTTCGGGAGTAGGAAGTTTTTTTCGGTCTATTTTTCCGCTTGGCATCCTTGGCATTTCCTCAACTTTTACAATAACGGTGGGTACCATATAAGGTGTAAGAAATTCTGCTAATTTTTTTCGGAGTTGATTTTCATTAAATTCAACATTGGCTTTCATTACCACAAAACCTACTAATTGAGGTTGGTCATTGGCATCGTTTTTTACCGTTACCGCAGCAGAAGACACCCCATCTAATTGGTTGAGTCGGCTTTCTATTTCGCCCAATTCTATCCGATAGCCACGGAGTTTGATTTGGTCGTCCAATCTGCCCAAGAAATCCAAAAATCCATCTTCTCTTATCATTGCGGCATCTCCTGTTTTGTAAATCATTTTTCCGGGAAGATGAGGAAAAGGATTGGGAAGGAATTTTTCGGCAGTCAGTTGTTCCAAGTTAAAATACCCCTCACTAACGCCGGGTCCGGAAATAATCATTTCTCCTTTTTCGCCTCTTGGGACAATGTTCATATTTTCATCTACAATAGCGATATGGTAATTAGGCAAAGGACCTCCGATAGTCAATTCGTCATTCTCATCTAAAATAGCCATATTGGAAGATACCGTAGTTTCGGTAGGGCCATAACTGTTGATAAAAATCCTACCCGGTTTTGACCATTTTTTCTGAACGGTTACAGGACAGGCTTCTCCTCCGGCATTGATTAGCCTAAGACTTGGGACATCATCAATAATTGCCAAAATACTTGGTACCGCATGGAGAACCGTGATTTTATTTTTTATTAAAATTTCACTCAGCTCATCAATTGCTTTTACGGTAGTGGCATCGGCAATCCAAATACTGGCACCTGCAAAGAGGCTTACCCAATTTTCTTCGCACCACATATCAAAAGACACCGAAAATCCTTGATAGACTTTGTCGGTATCTTTTATTTGGATAAAATCTTCTTCGGAGCGAATAAGGTGGCAGATATTTTTATGTGTAATGGGGATTCCTTTGGGATTTCCGGTACTTCCGGAAGTGAATATCACATAAGCCCAAGCATCAGGATTTTTTTGGATGTCCGGTGTGGGAATAATTTCCTGTGGTAATTCAGGAATTTTTGATGGTGGACAATGGATTCCGGCATCTTCATCGGAAAAATAGGCAGAAACACCTATCTCGGTAAAAATTTGTTTTATCCTTTCCACAGGCGTTTCTCTATCCATTGGGATATAGGCAGCTCCGGCTTTCAAAATACCAAGGATTGCAACGGGAAGTTCCAAACTTCGGGGGTACCAAAGTCCAACTTTATCGCCTTCTTTTACCCCTTTTTCTTGAAGGTCTTTCGCAATGGCATTACTCCAATTATCCAACTGGGAATAGGTAATGTGTTTATCATTAAAAGAAAAGGCAATTTTGTCTTTATATTTTATGAAATTAGGAGCAAGTAGTTCGGGTAAGGTTTCTTCTATGATAAATTCAGGTGCAATTTTCCCTAAAATGAAACTATCGGACATACATCATTTTTTTGTGTTAATTTACAACTTTGTAATTTATGAAAACAATAAAAAAGTTACTTTAATGGTAATTTAATATTTGTTTTTATTTCATTAAACTAAAATCCGAAATTCATGTTTATTATTGAGAAAAGCATACTGGATTTTCATTGAATTTTGTTCGCAAATCTTTTTACAAATCTCCAATCCCAAACCGATACTATTTTTGTGGAAATGCTCTTGTTTTTGAAATCTTCTGAATAGTTTTTGGGTGTCCAATCCTGTTCCATCGACAGCTTGATTTTCTATGCTAAATTGATTGGATTTTATCATAATATCTATTGTCGTATTTTTGGGAGAATAACGGAAAGCGTTGGAAATCAGATTTCCGAATAATATTTCCATAAGGGTTTCATCGGAAGTTACAATCATTTGTCCCTCGACTTTTACCCTAACATCAATGTTTTTATGGAAAAAGGATTCTCTATTTTTTTCTAAAATATTTTCTACTAAAACTTGTATATCGATATTTTTTTTATCGGAAAACTGTTGGTTATCTATTTTTGCTATTAGCAACAAAGCTTTATTCAGTCGGCTTATTCGACTATTGGTTTCGGTAAGGTTTTCTAAAATTTTTGTTTGCTCTTCACTCAATGGTTGGGTTTGCCAAAGTAAATCAACATTGGATTGTAAAATTGCCAAAGGCGTTTGCATTTCGTGCGAGGCATTTTCGGTAAATTCCTTTTGAGCTTGAAAAACTTCTATATTTCGGGCAGTTAAAACATTGATAGACTGGTTGAGGTCATTGATTTCTGTAATCGAATTTTGGGGTAAATCCAAACTAACATCTGTATCTAATTTGAATTTTTCTAATCGTTCTAATGTTTGATAAAAAGGATTCCAAATTTTAAATTTTAACTTTCTGTTTATCAATAATAAAGTGGTCATTAAAATAAAAAAAATGAAGGCTTGTAGTATAGCGATGGTTTGTAACAAATCTTCGGACTCCACCAAGGATTTTTGAATTCTGACGGCATAATCTTTTCCATTTTCGGAGGTATTAAATTCCAAAACCCTGAACGGAACCGACTCTTCATCATCTGGAACATAGACATTTTCGGTGTAAAATTTTCTTTTTTTATTGGGAAAATTTCCCGGACGGATGATGATATTGTTATTAAAAGAAACAAAATTTTCGGGGGCTGTCTTTTTCAGAGTTTCTTCAATCCATTTTTGTTGTGAGTCAAGGTTTTCATCAAAACTATTCCACATCACTTTTTGGAGTATAAAATAAAAAATCGGAATAGATAATAACAACACCAAAGCTGTAATACCGATGTACCGAAAGGAAATATGGTGGGTGAGTTTCATAATTTATCTAAAAAAAATCGAATTCGGATAATATTGATTTATTCTTCAATGGATTTACATCTTGAAAAAATAGCCAAATTATGAGACCAGCTAATTTGCCTCAACACTGTTGAGAGTTTTGGATAGTCTTTGTAGCTCTCATAAAATTGCTTCATTCGCCAAATGTTTTTATCAGAAAAACCTTTTAATTCAGGTTCATTTTCCTGGATAAAAATTGCCAATTCTTGCACAATTGATTTTCCCCATTGGCTTTGTGTAATTTTTAAACTTATATATTCTCCGATTTTCCAATACAAATCAATAAGTTCGGCATTAACTATTTTTATTGCATTTGTACGAGAATTTTTAATAATTTTTATAATATCAAAAAATCTATTTTCCATTTTGATTTAGTAGTTTTTATTAGAATTTTTCATGATAAGCAATTTTTAAAGCTGAATATCAATCATTTATAAAAGCTTATAACACTTCCATTTTGTATCCCATACCATAGACCGATTTTATACAATCATTTCCTCCTGCTTCGGCAATTTTTTTCTTTAAATTTTTGATGTGGGCATAGATAACATCATAATTGTCAAAATATTCGGCATGGTCTCCGGAAAGATGTTCGGCAATTGCCATTTTGGACAAAACACGATTTTTATTGACCATAAAATACAATAGCAAATGGTATTGCATTTTGGTAATATTCAATAATTTATTATTTGCAAATGCTGTTTTTGAATTGGTGTCCAACGAAATATCATTTACTGTTATTATGGAATTTCCATTGAATTTTTTTCTTCGGATAATGGCGGACAATCTTGCAGAAAGTTCGGACAAGTGAAAGGGTTTCGGGAGATAATCATCAGCACCCAAATTGAGACCGACAATTTTATCGTCCAAGGAATTTTTAGCGGAAATAATGATTACTCCTTCGTTTTTGTTTTCTTCTTTCAATAATTTCAAAATCTGAAGTCCACTACCATCAGGAAGTCCGATATCCAATAATATGGCATCGTAATCATAATCCAAAATTTTTTCTTGGGCTTGTTGGAAATTTTTTACTACCTCACAGATATATCCTTCTTGTAACAGGTAATCTGCGATATTTTTACTCAAAAATTCTTCGTCTTCTACAATAAGGATTTTCATTAGCCAAAACTTTTAACAAATATCCAAAGAAAATCTGAATGAAATTGGAATGTTTTTTTTGGATTATAAAATATGTCTTTCGGCGTGATAAGAAGATCTTACCAATGGCGAACTTTCTACATGACGAAAACCTAGGCTTTTGGCAAAAGTTCCGTATTCATCAAATTCTTCTGGTGTAATGAATTTTTTCACAGGCAAATGTTTTTTGGTAGGTTGCAAGTATTGTCCTAGGGTAATAACATCTACATCTGCATTTCTAACATCTTGTATCGTTTGGAAAACTTCTTCTTTTTCTTCCCCCAATCCTAGCATAATTCCGGTTTTTGTCCTTCTTTGTCCTGCCTGTTTTAGGTACTGCAAAAGTTCCAAGCTTCTTTCGTATTTTGCTTGTATCCTCACTTCTCTTGTAAGTCTTTTCACGGTTTCCATGTTGTGCGAAACAACTTCTGGTGCTACATCAACAATTCTGTCTAGGTGTTTGTGTATTCCTTGGAAGTCAGGTATGAGTGTTTCCATGGTTGTTCCTGGAGAAATTCGTCTAACTGCGTTTACGGTTTCTGCCCAAAGAATGGAACCCATATCTTTCAGGTCGTCTCTATCCACAGAAGTGATTACAGCGTGTTTTATATTCATTAATTTTATAGAACGGGCAACTTTTTCTGGTTCGTCCCAATTCACATCCAATGGTTTTCCGGTTTTCACTCCACAAAAACCACAACTTCTGGTACAG
The DNA here is from genome assembly GCA_018266965.1 of Bacteroidota bacterium. Lineage (GTDB taxonomy): Bacteria > Bacteroidota > Bacteroidia > Flavobacteriales > Weeksellaceae > Amniculibacterium. The sequence goes on along the minus strand of JAFDZJ010000311.1, from coordinate 11,971 downwards.
ATATTTCCTAATATCATAAAGGTTGCAGTTCCTTCTCCCCAACATTCGCCCATATTGGGACAACTACCACTTTGGCAAATAGTATTCAGTTTGTATTTGTCCACCAATGTGCGGAGTTCACGATAATTTTTACCTGTTGGTAATTTTACACGAATCCATTTAGGCTTTTGAATAGTTGTATTTTGAGTAAGATTTTCCATATTATAAAAAGTAGGTATGCAAAATTAGTCATTTTCATTTTATGATTTGATATGAAAATTGGATAAATTGTATTTTAATGCTTTAAGACTTGATTGAATGTTAAAATTTATTTTGATTGATAAAATCTACTAAAAAATGAATCGATTTGCTATTCTAATGATTACTTTTGCGGTCTTATTATTTAACATAATGTATAATATCATCATAGAGCCAACTGCAAATCCAAAGGTTATGAAATTCATAGCCGAATACAATTTGATACCAGGATCTTTGGAATTGGATAGGTCTTCGGATTTGTCCGAATTGCCATTGGCAAAAGAACTTTTGAATTTTCCATTTGTGGAAAAAGTATTCATCACAGCAAATTTTGTTGCTATTTCTAAAATAGATGGGGTAGCGTGGGAACAAGTTGTGGACAATTTGAAAATAATTATTTCCGAAGAACTACAAAATAACCCTAGGGTCTATCTACAACAAAAAACAGAAAAACCAACGGTATTTGCAGAAATGACTCCCAATCCACAGGTTATGAAATTTGTTTCTACTAAACCATTGATAAAAGGTGTACTAGAAATAAAATCTAAAATTGAAGCAATTGGGGTTCCAATAGCAGAAGCACTTTTTGGGAAATTTTCTTTTGTAAAAGAAATTTTTATTTCAGACGATTTTATTGCTGTTACAATAGATACCTCTACACAATGGCATATAATAATGGTAGAGGTTAGGAGTTTTATAAATGATTATATCTCCAATGATGGAATAATTACCGAAATACAACCTCAACAACCAGGAGTTGTAGGAAATAGGACAAAAGATTTTTCGGAAACTGAACAAAAAATTGCTGATATTTTGGATGAATTTGTAACACCAGCAGTAGAACAAGATGGTGGCAAAATTTCTCTTATAGAATTCGATGAGCAATCCAAAACTGCAAAAATGCTTATGCAAGGAGCTTGTTCTGGTTGCCCAAGTTCCACTGCAACGCTGAAAAATGGTATCGAAAATCTTCTGAAACAGTTTTTGCCCAATGTGATAGAAAATGTAGAAGCAACCAATGCGTAATTATATTTTTTAAGTAAAAATAGAAAAACAAATCAAGAAATTGGTTTGTTTTTTTTGTTTTAAATTTTAGAAATCCAACTAAAATAAATATATGAAAACAAATCGATATTTAAGACTATTTATTCATAAAAATTTGTTACTTTTGCAACCTAAAAATTGAAATAATAATGAAGGTTACCGCACACAATCACGATGAAGTAAGTGCAAAACTTACAGTAACAATAGACAGAGCAGACTACAAAGACAAAGTAGAAAAACAACTGCTGAACTATGCCAAAACTGCCACAATCCCAGGATTTAGAAAAGGAAAAGTACCATTGAGTATGGTAAAAAGACAATATGAAGCTCCTATTGCATTTGAAGAAATAAACAAACAAATTTCCGAGGCACTCAACAAATATGTTGATGAAAACAAATTGAGATTGGTAGGACAACCTGTACCAACACCAATGGATGATTTCGATCACAATAAAGAGCAATTGTCAGTAGATTTTGAAGTAGGATATGAACCAGATTTCAAAATAGATTTAGCATCTTATACAGCTCCACATTTCAAAGTAGAATCTGGTGATAAAGAAGTGGGGCAATCAATAGAAAATATGCAAAAAAGATTTGCAGAACAGGTGCCTCAAGAGAAAATTGGAAAAGACTCTTACATTGCATTAGAAATTTCCCAAATTGTAGAAGAAAATGCCGAAGGAGAACATAACCACCAACCGAAAAATGTTACTATAAATGCCGAAAACAAAGAGGCTTTCAAATTGGTAAAATCACTAGAAATGGACGGTTCTGTAAAAGTAACCAAAGAAGATTTGCAATCCAAAGAAGATCTTGCAAAACAGTTAGGTTTCTCCAAAGAAGAAGCAGAACACTTGCACCACAACGAATTGGAAGTGAAAGTAAAAGATTTCTACGGACTGAATAATCACGAACTGAACCAAGAACTTTTTGATAAAGTATATGGTAAGGATACTATAAAAAATGAAGAGGAACTGAAAACTCGTGTGAAAACAGAATTGGACGAGTATTTTCAACAAAATGCAGATGTACACTTTGTGAATAAAGTATTGGAGCAAGTAGTGGAAAAAGAAGAAGTGAAATTACCGGAATCTTTCCTAGTAAAATGGTTGATGTATAGCAATCAAAACATTAAAAACGAAACTCAAGCTCAAGAAGTTTTAGATGCTGAAAAAAATGCTATAAAATACCAAATCATAGAAGGTAAACTTTTGAATGATAATGATATAAAATTGGATTACAATGATGTGTTGGGTCAAGCAGAACAGTTAGTGAGAAATCAATTAGCAATCTATGGTATCCACCACCTTGGCGATGATGAAGTACAGAAATATGCTGTTGAAATGTTGAAAGATCAAGAGCAGGTTAGACAGATTTCCTCGGAAGTTGCAATGGCAAAATTGAAAGATGTAATTCTTGAAAAGGCGACCAAAAAAGAAACTGTTGTTACTCATGACGAATTTTTAGAAGAATTGAAAAAATAATTTTTTTAATAATAAATAAAAAACCGAGAAATTTCTCGGTTTTTTTGTTGAATAATCTCAAAATATAAGAAAATTATTCTTGATAGTCCAGAGTACAATTTTATCATTGTAAAATTAACTTCAAATAAAAATGTTTTTTATCTGTTATTTACCATATTCAGCTTTCCATTCTTCCGCAGCTTGCGAAAGCATATTATAAAATTCTTCCCCGTACTTTCGTATCAGTGGAGTTTTCAAAAATCGATATACAGGTACTTGCAACTCTTTTCCTAGGGTACAAGCATCACTACAAATAGACCATTCGTGGTAGTTGAGAGCCTCAAAAGTAGAATATTTTTGAGCTCGGATAGGATACAAATGGCAAGAAATAGGTTTCTGCCAATCAATTGCACCATCTTCATAGGCTTTTTCTATAGCACATTTTGTAATACCGTTTTCATCGAAAGTTACATATACGCACTCTCTATCTTCCACCATTGGAGTAACAAAATCACCATCATTTGGGTCTATTACCCAAGTGCCTTGTTCTTCAATTGCTTTTTTCCCTGCTTCTGTAAGATAGGGTTTTACCTTTGCATATATTTTTTCCAATATTGTAGTTTCCTCTTTCTCCAAAGGTGCACCAATGTCACCTTCTACACAACAAGCACCTTTGCATTTGCTAAGGTTGCATACAAATTCTTCTGAAAAAAGATCTTCCGAAATCAATTTGTTTTCTATTTCTATCATGATACGATTATATAAAAATTAAATGAGCCAAATCAAAATAGGCTCCTAGTTTGTAAATTAGTAATGTGAAAATAATAATCCAAACACTTATTTCTTTCATCCAATATTTGGGCAAATAGGTAACATATCTACCCAGTATAATACTAGCAGGAAGTGAAAGTAGTAGTAGATATTCGTGGTTTTGGTTCATATATAGGATTATTGTAACCAATTGAGCAGCCGAAAAAGTTAATAAGAAAGTGTATTTGTATTTGTTTTCCAAACTTTTTTCGTTGATGTGTATGAAATGTGATAAAATTGCAATTGCTAAAAAGGCTACTATTGGTAAAAATAAAATAAGTGGATACCAAACTTCTTGTGGTTTGAAATTGCTGAATGGGAAATAATCCATATTAAAACTTCGATAGTCAAAGCTGTAAGATAGTAATAAGTAGGAAATCGCTATTAGTGTAATGCCAAAAAAGAGTCTGAAAATATTGAGACCAATTTTGGAAGATGTAGCGATGATATGTATGATTACAAATAGCAACAAAGGCCAAGTTGTTGGTAAAAAAATAAAGTTGATAGCCAGAAGTACACCAACAATTACAAAAGAATTTTTCCTCACCTTTTCATTGGAGTTGGTAAGTATTAATAACAAAAAAGAATTAATAAGCAATGCAATGGACAAACCAATATCTAGATTGCCAGGGTAGAGTGCAAATACAAAAAAAGTATAAAAAAATAGAGGTAAGTGTGTCTGCCGATTGAGGTTGATTTTGTTAAATAAAAAATATCCAAGTGCAATTCCTATAAAAGTAATTGTTTCCGAAATGAATTCTATATGATTAAAATTCAATATATTGAATATAAATATTAGGAGGAATAAAAACCCAAGATATACAGGAATTGAAAAAATATTGCTTTCTTTTGAAAGTATTTTGAACATTTTTTTATAAATTTGTACAAAGTTAATTTAAAATAAGGAAATTATGACGGCTTTGTGGTTATTATTAAGCAGTATTTTCAAATGGTCATTTCAATTTTATGATATGTTTGGAAATGTACTAAATTGGGTTTTGTTTGTTGTGGCAAGTGCTATTTTCATCTATTGGTGTTGGGAGCTTATCGTTCCTTTAGGGAATAATAAGGACAAAGATTATACCTCTCCATCCAAAGAGTTTAGACCATACTACGATCCAAAAATCTATAAGAAAAATTAATTTTCTGAGTAGATATAAAAAAATATAACCATCGAATTTTCGATGGTTTTTTTGTTTTTAATTAATTAAGCGAAACATCAATTGGAGAGTTTGCCCAAATAAGATATTCTCCTCCCATATTTTGCATGATTTTTTTCCACAATTGAGGGTCTTTTTCGGTAAAATCCATCTGATAGACATTGGCAACAATCCAGAATTTTTTTTCTATTTCATTCTCCAATTGGTTTTTGGACCAGCCAGAATATCCTGAAAACACCTTTACGCTTTTCTTGTTTAGACTACCATCTATAATAGAATTTACAACATTTTCTATATCTTCTGTTAGGTAATAGTCTTCGTGGAAATACAAATAGGAATTGGTAATCGGAATTTCTCCTTTTATGATGAAAAAAGATTTGTTTGTTTCTACAGGACCTCCAATAAAAACATCAATATCAATTTCCATTTTTTTTTGAATAGCCTTTGTAGCAAGTTCATTTTTTTTATTTAATACCAATCCAAAAGCTCCATCTTCGTTATGGTCAATAACCAAAACGACAGCTCTAGAAAAAATATCGCCAGACATATCTGGTGTAGAAATTAATAATTTACCTTTGTATTTTGAATTCATATCCAAATATAATCTTTTTTTTCATGGAAAACTTATACAATCATAGAAAAGTTTACAACAAATCCGAATTGCTGGAATCACAAGTAAAGCAAAATCCTATGGAACAATTTAGAAATTGGTTATTGGAGGCGGAAGAAAGTCCTATGATTTCCGAAGCCAATGCAATGTCTGTCTCTACTGTGGAAGCCGATGGTTGTCCTAGGACAAGAATGGTTCTGTTGAAATCTTACGATTGGAATGGTTTTGTGTTTTATACCAATTACAATAGCCGAAAAGGAAAAGCTATAGTAGAAAATAATCATGCTTGTTTGCATTTTTTTTGGGCAAATTTGGAAAGACAGATTATCATAAAAGCAAATTTGGAAAAAGTGCCTGAAAATATTTCCGATGGCTATTTTGCATCTAGACCCAGAGGTAGCCAGTTGGGAGCATTGGTTTCCAACCAAAGTGAAATAATCCCCAACAAAGAATTTTTGGAAAAACAATTATTGGATTTAGAAAAAGAATGGGAAGGCAAAGAAATCGAAAGACCACAACATTGGGGAGGCTTTCTTGCTAAACCTTATGAAATTGAATTTTGGCAGGGGAGACCCAACCGTTTGCATGATAGAATTCTTTACTCGCTGAATGAAAATTTCGATTGGGAGATTAACAGACTATCTCCATAGTTGTTTTTTTTTGTATTTAAAAGTCTTTCAATAATCTTTCTTTTAATATTTTCATTCCTTCAACTGCTGTTGTTTGCAAACAATTTTCGGATTGAGTATAGTTATTGGGCAAGTGAGGATCGATGATGTATAGTGTTGTATGTTCGGGTATTTCATGGACTAAACCAGCTGCAGGATATACTTGCAAAGAAGTCCCAATGACAATAAAAATATCTGCTTCTGATACTATTTTTGAAGCATTTTCCATTTCGGGAACCATTTCTCCGAACCAGACAATGTGTGGTCTTAGTGGTGTGCCTTTGTCATCGGTATCGCCAAAATTCAAATCGTTTTCCCAAGGGATTATTTTTTGGTAATTGTCGATTGGTCTAACTTTTTTTAATTCGCCATGAAGGTGCAAAACCGAGGTGGAACCAGCTCTTTCGTGGAGGTCATCGACATTTTGGGTGATAATTTCTACATCATAATGTTTTTCCAGTTCGGCTAATATTTTGTGAGCTTCATTTGGGGAAACCTCTTTTAGTTGCTTTCTTCGTTGGTTGTAAAAATCCAAAACCAAGGTTGGGTTTTTCTCGAAACCTTCTGGACTTGCCACTTCTTCTATCCTATGGTTTTCCCATAATCCATTGGCATCTCTGAAAGTTTTAATTCCGCTTTCAGCAGAAATTCCGGCTCCGGAAAGTACTACTAATTTCTTTTTCATTCGTTTATTTTTTTTGTCGGATAAGGATTTGGTAATCGCCCCAATTGATGAATTTGTTATTGGAAATAGACAATCTGTCTAGTAATAATTTAACATGAAAATTACCAATTTCGCCTTCCAAAGAAACCTCTGGTAGATTAGTAGTCATGTTTGGATATTGTTTCAATTTTTCCTTTGCCAGAGGTACAAAATCTAGTTGCTCACCAGTTGATAATTTTAAAACTAATATTCTTTTATCAATATTGTTGTCCAAGGAACGATCGTCCAATGAAATGTTTGTATTTCCAATTTTCTGTATTTGATTATTAAAATTATAACTTTTTGCCATATATTGATAATCGGAAATATTGGTTATTGCACCATCGGAAATCAATTCTTTTATAGAGTAAGCATTGTTTTTTTTGTCTTCCAAAACATTGATGAAAAGGTTTCTGGTATTCCCAAAATAAGTATATTCCCATTTGTAATTTCCATCTTTTGTAATTGCTAGATAATCTTTCAGTAGTAAATAATTTTTCAACCAATAGTTTTCTTTCCTCAACATCAAAAAAGAAATTTTGTTGGATATTTCGTTGGCATTAGTGGAGGTTACTGGTTTGTTGAAATCTATTTTTCCACCATTCATTAGGTTTTCTTTTATCAATAAATTCTGTAACTCTTTTTTCTGGCTTCTACTAGCCACAGCAAAGGCATTGAAATAAGGAAAAGCCAATGAAAAAATAATGATAATGATGAGAGAAATTGGTATAAAAGATATTTTGTCTTTTTTGCTAATGATGAAATATCCTGTCAAAAATACCAACCAAATTCCTAATGCAAGTACAAAATATCTAGGCTCGGTAAACCCGTATTGTTGTAACCTGATGGAAATGGCTACAAATAACAAAATAATCAATGGTATGAGAGTGAAGTAAAATAGTTTAGAAAAAATCTTTACCCAAGATTTTGACTCATTAATTTTTAAAGGATGAACCAATAACAAAGCCAAAATCCCTAAAATAGAATATACCAATACCAAATATGATACCCAACCAAAGGGCAATTGCCATTGTAAAATTATCTTTCCTACATACAAATACAATATGATAGCATACAATATTAACAAAGGAATAAGGATAAATTGAACGAAAAATTTTAAAATCTTTGGATACTCTTCCTCTTTTTCCAATGATAAAAGTCCTTCATTACAGAAAAATAAAAATAAGACAGTACTCCCAAATATTAATAAAAACGAACTTATTTCACTGTACAAGTTCTGGCGAAAGTTGATGTTGAATAATTTATCTACCGCCAATAAAGCCAACAGTACACCTCCTATCAATACAACCGTGAAAACAAGGGTGGCAAACGAAGAAAGGAATAGGTTTTTGTTGAATTGCCAAAATCTGTTTTCCGATTGCCTAGAATGTAGAGATGAAATAGCTACCAATAAATGTGCTAGTAGAAAAATTGGTATCAATTTGTAAGCATATACTACTGAAAATTCTGATTGAGAATTTGGCAAAATGAAATAAAATCCCACCAATAATATTGCACTTACTATTTCTATAATTGGTGAAAATTTCCAGCGTTGTTGGAGTATTTTGGAAGCAAAAAACAATGGTATTCCCAAGCAAAATGTAATTACAAGTTTTGTTGCTAAAAAGAAATGCTCATCAGATTTTTCCAAATCCCAAATATTGGATAGTGCTGCTAACAATGAAACACATAAGATAATGGGATATTTCTGTATAATTAATAATACCTTTTCGGTATAAAAAGAAAGATTATTTTTCATGTTTTTTTTTATTAGAAGTTAGAAATTAGAGATTAGAAATTAGAGATTAGAGATTAGAGATTAGAAGTTAGAGATTAGAGATTAGAAGTTAGAGATTAGAGATTAGAAGTTAGAGATTAGAAGTTAGAAATTAGAGATTAGATAGCTTGTCTCGTCCCAAGACGAGATTAGAGATTAGAGATTAGAAATTACCAAACGCCAAACACTAAATACCAAACACTAAACACCAATCACCAATTACCAATCACCAATCACCAAACACCAATCACTGTCAAGTATCACTTTTGGACTTTTTCTTTTTAGATTTTTTCTCCTTTTTTTCTGAATGTACTTTTATTTTCTTTTTTGCTTTGTTTTCTTTTGGTAGATTTTGTTTTATGTTTTCTGTAGGGCTTATTTTAATGATAATATCTACAAATTCCTGTGGGTTGTTTTCAAAAAAACTTTCGTACAGCTCATTTACCTTATATTCTTTGTATTGCAATCGAGGTAGTGCAATAAAATATTTATTTATCCTACCTTCTTTTTCTAATCGGAGATAGTTTTTTTCAACCAAAATTTTTAAATATGTAGAAATAGTGTTTGGGTGTGGTTTGGGTTCGGAATGTTGAGTTATTACATCTTTAAAATAAAACTGATCAAGTTGCCAAAGTAATTTCATCAATTGTTCTTCTACTGTTGTTAGTGGTACTATTTTCATTCTATTTGTTTTAAATTATTGATTCGCTATGATAATATCCAGATAAAGGTATAGAAAAGAAATGGTTAATGCTATACAACTTCCCCAAATAATTTCTTTGGTACTATGTCTTTTTAGTATTATTCTCGTAATTGCTACTAAAATAGTAATAAATAACCAGAGGACACCTATCGTAATGTTTTTACTAAAAAACAATGCAGCTACAAATAGGTTGAAAGCTGTGTGCATGGAACTTTTTACAAAGAAATTGGAAATCATCATCACAATAAAAAGTAACAAAAGACAAGAAATTGCAATATCAAACCTATCCATTATCCAAAACTCCCAGATTTGATAAATAGTTAGGATACTAATGATGAAATAGTACAAGCTATTCCGTTGTTTTTGGTTGGAAACATCACTATCTGTATATTTCTTTTTTTTGACCCCAAAATATATCCAAAGAAATATAGGAAGGATAATCCCTAGTAGTATTGGTAGAAGAGATTTGGTAAACGAAAAATTTTCAGGATTTTGATACTGCGAGTAAGTATAAAAAATCAATAATGAAAAAATAGGGTTAAAAACAACAGATATTATTTTAGAAATCTTCTCCAAAGAACAATTCGTTGTTTTCATGTTTATAATTTCTCTTTTATATATTTTGCCGTTCTGGAAATAGTATTTTCTGCCACCTCTTCCGGAGTGCCACAACACACTATTTCGCCACCATGTTTTCCAGCATCCGGACCAATGTCAATAATCCAGTCGGCGGATTTTATAATGTCTGGTTGGTGTTCTATCACAATCACGGAATGTCCTAGGTTGATGAGTGCTTGTAGCGATTTCAATAATTTATTAATATCATGGAAATGTAATCCGGTAGAAGGCTCATCGAATACGAATAAAGTTTTTTCCGTAGTAACACCTTTTACCAAAAAAGAAGCTAGTTTTACCCGTTGGGCTTCGCCACCAGAAAGCGTGGACGAACTTTGTCCAAGTTGCAAATATCCCAAACCAACATCTTGTAGAGGTTGCAATTTGTGAGCTATTTTTTCTTCTTTTATTTCATGAAAAAAATCCAATGCTTCATCAACTGTCATTTGGAGGATATCCGAAATATTTTTGCCATCTACCTTTATTTCCAGAATTTCATTTTTGAATCTTTTTCCTTTGCATACATCACATTCCAATTCTATATCTGCCATGAACTGCATGGAAACTAGGATTACTCCATCTCCTTTGCACTCATCGCATCTTCCTCCATCTACATTGAAAGAAAAATGTTTTGGAAGAAAACCCATTAGTTTGGCAGATTTTTGCTTGGAAAACAGGTCTCTTATTTCGTCATAAGCTTTCAGATAAGTTACAGGATTGGAGCGAGAAGACTTACCAATAGGGTTTTGGTCGATTAATTCTATATTCTTAATGAGTCTTTTTGGAAATTCAACATCGTCATAATTGCCTTTCTTTCCACCCATTCCTAGTTGAATTTGCAATTCATTAACCAATATTTCTTTCATAAGAGTCGATTTTCCGGAACCCGAAACACCGGTAATTACGGTAAGGCATTCTAGTGGGACATCAACAGAAATGTTTTTAAGATTATTTTGTCTAGCACCTTTTATTTTTATGAATTCTTTGGTTTTTCTTCTAGTTTTTGGAACCTCAATTTTCAATTTTCCTGTTAAGTAATCAGAAGTAAGGGTGTGTGCATTTTTCAGTTCTGTGAAATGACCAGAGAACACCAAATTTCCTCCTAAATTTCCGGCTTCTGGACCAATATCGATAATGTAATCTGCCGCCTTCATTACATCTTCATCATGTTCTACAACAATTACGGTGTTTCCCAAATCTCGAAGATTTTTGAGTACTGAAATAAGATTTTCAGTGTCTTTGGAATGTAGTCCTATCGATGGTTCGTCCAATATGTAAATGGAGCCAACCAAAGAACTTCCTAGGCTAGTTGCCAAATTTATCCTTTGACTTTCCCCACCAGAAAGGGTATTGGAAGTCCTGTTAAGTGTAAGGTATCCTAATCCTACTTTTATCAGAAACTCCAATCGTGTAGTGATTTCGTAAGTCAATCTTTTGGCAATTTCGGACTCGTGTTTTGTTAATTTTAAATTTTGAATAATGGGTAAAGCCTCGTCCAAAGGTAGATCTACTAATGATTGTATGTTGTATCCATCTATTTTTACATAGGCAGCTTCTGGTCTTAGTCTATTTCCTTCACAATCTGGGCAGGTTGTCTTGCCTCGAAATCTGGAGAGCATTACACGATATTGAATTTTGTATAGATTGTCTTCCAGCATTTGGAAAAAATTGTTGAGCGATGGAAAATTATTTTTGCCGTTTCCTTTCCATAGGAGAGTTTTCTGGTCTTTATTCAGTTCGAAATAAGGCTTATGAATGGGGAAATCTATGGCTTTACTGATGAAATCATTTTTCCAATCTTGCATGGTTTCTCCTTTCCATGGTGCAATTGCATCTTCATATACAGACAATCTTTTGTTGGGGATAACAAGTTCTTCATCAATACCTATTACTTTTCCATATCCTTCGCAAGTTGGACACGCTCCATAAGGATTGTTAAAACTGAAAAAATGGGTGTTTGGTTCCAGAAATTCTATTCCATCTAGTTCAAATTTATTAGAGAATATATTAACTTTATTATTCTCCATATTTTTCAAAGAGCAGACTCCGTGTCCTTCATAGAAAGCCATTTGTATGGAGTCCGCCAATCGTTGCAAGAAATTTTCATCGGCATCATAGGAAAATCTATCAATTACCAAATGGATGTCCATGGATTTTTCTGGTACGAATCCAAAACTTTCC